>CAZSPO010000051.1:0-13512 GCA_964608775.1 uncultured Chthoniobacterales bacterium
AGTTTTCCTAAACCAAAGTGCTTTCCCCGGCGTTAGATTTATAACCTTTACATTACCCGAAGAAACGATTACCGGCGACCTGCGGAACATTCCCGACGACGAAAAGATCCAGCTCCCGTTCGCTCTCATCGAGCCGCAATTGGCCCAAGGCCGGGTAGCTATTCCTCTTGCCGATTTCCTGGCTGCGTTGCCCGATCATCGGAAAAGGATGTTCGAATCGGCTGATCCCACTGCGGAAGTCCCCATTCCCCTCCCCGAAATTTTCCGAAGCCTTCCCCTTGATGCCTTAAGCTTGCGTGGCGACCAGGTCGTCGATCAGGTGCGGGAGGAATTCCCCACTCCATTTAGTCAAAAAGCATCCGAGGACGCAGAACGTTTTCAGAAAGAAAATGCCGCTGCGGTGGAAGCCGCAACCGCCACCACCGAAACGCCTCCTGCCCCCCTTCCAGACAGCCCTCCCGCTCTCCCAACTCCCAAACCCCCACCCGCGCAGCCCTCCGAGCAGGTGGCACCCGAGCAATATCCGACCGTCGGAGCCAAGATTGCCTTCGGTCCTCCGCGCAGTGAACCCGTCGCCGCCGCCGGTCGAGGACCCATGGTGGTGCCTCCCCCTCCCCTCAAGGAAGCTTCCATTGAAGAACCGGAATCCACCCTTCCTACCCCAGTCCATCCTCCGACTGCTGAGCGTCCCGCCGCCACTCCCTTCAATCCGGAACGGATTCAGGCCTTGCTGATG
Organism: uncultured Chthoniobacterales bacterium; assembly: GCA_964608775.1. Taxonomy (GTDB): domain Bacteria; phylum Verrucomicrobiota; class Verrucomicrobiia; order Chthoniobacterales; family CAZSPO01; genus CAZSPO01. Next base: position 737 of record CAZSPO010000051.1, read on the forward strand.
ACTGAGGAACCGGTCGAAGCCAAATCGGTGGTCCGCCTGATCTCAGCCCTGCCCGGTTTAAAAGGGTGCAGCGTGATGTTTGCCGACGGTCTCCATCTCGCCGGAAATTTTCCAGCCGAGGGCGACGTCGAGGGATTTTGTGCGATGGCCCCGTTAACCTTCGGCAAAATGAGCGCCTTCGCTACCGAATTGAAAGTCGGCGCGGTGCAGACCTTCACCATTTTTGGAGACCGCGACCCCGTCAGCATTTTCATGGATGGCAATATTTGTCTGGCCGTGCAACACGCCGGGCGAGGCTTCCTGCCTGGCGTGCGGGAAAAGCTGGTCGGCGTCACCAAGGAACTCGCTCAACTTTACGGCAGCTGACGATCCAGCGGCCTTTCCACCCTTTACTTATCTTTTCCTTCACCCATCGCTTACCAGGAGACGTGCATGTCGATTATTAACTACGCGAGCAAAGAGATTCAGTTTAAAATCGTTTATTACGGACCCGCTCTCTGTGGGAAGACGACGAATCTCGCTTACATTCACTCCCGAATCTCACCGGATAATCGCGGCGACCTAGTCTCCCTGGCCACCGCAGCAGATCGCACCTTATTTTTCGATTTCCTGCCGTTGAACGCCGTGGTGATCAAGGGGTTCAAAACCAAGTTCCAGCTCTATACCGTGCCCGGACAGGTGATTTACAATGCCACCCGCCAACTCGTGCTCCGGAGTGTGGACGGTATTGTCTATGTCGCCGATTCCCAATGGGAAAAGATGGAAGAGAATATTGAAAGTTTCCGTAACCTCGAGGAGAACCTTGGGAAACAAAATATGGCTCTCGATGACATTCCGTATGTCATTCAATATAACAAGCGCGACCTGCCCAATGTGGCGCCGGTCCACTACATGGATTTCCTGCTGAACAACCGCAAGAAACGCGTGCAGAACTTCGAAGTCATCTCCAGCACAGGTCAGAATGTCTTCGCCGCGCTGAACGCGGTTTCGCAATTATTATTACATAAATTCAGCAAGGAAAGTGACGCCAAACCGTCGGCCAATCCGATCGGAATTCCGGCCGCAGGCTGACGGAGGCGTGACGCCATATTATCCATCCGCATTCCATCCGCATTCCATCCGATAAATTCCGTCTCGCACACCTGACCTAGACTAGCCCTATGGACTCGATCCCAGCTCTCACCATTGAGGATGTCGCTCACATCGACGGCGTCCTGCAGGATTACCTGCAAAAATCCGAGTCCGACCTTGCCGTGATTATCGACAAGGGCGGAAATGTGATCTCTCAATACGGCGATTTGGAGGTGATGGACGTCACCATTATTGCCGCCCTCGCAGCTGGCTCCTTTGCCGCCACCAAGGAACTGGCGCGGCGCATTGGAGAAATTGAATTTAACGCCCTTTATCACCAAGGAAACGGCAGCCATATCTTCATGAATTCGATCGATGACGATACCATCATGATCACGGTCTTTGGGAGCCAGACTACCGTGGGGCTGGTCCGCTTCTACTCTACCAGCGCCGCCCACGCCTTGGCTCAGGTCCTCAAAGATCTCCGGGACAAACCGTCCAGCGGATTCCAGTTTGATTTGGAAGATCTAGGCGACGCCCAGATGTTCGACAAGACCTGAGTTGCTGCGGCATCCGCATGTGGACTCTCCTGGAAATCGGCGGCCCGGTGCTCTGGCTTTTATTCGGCTGTAGCATCCTTCTTGTCGCCTTATTCTTCGAACGCCAGGTCGCCCTGCATCGGTGCCGGGTCTATCTCCACGATTTTCTGCCCGGATTGACCGCGCTCCTCCGGGAACATCGTTACAGCGAGGCCATGCAAATTTGTGCCGCCACGCCCGGTCCCGTTGCCCGTGTCTGTCGCACCCTTATACTTGAGGGACGCGATGCGTCCCGCTCGGAACGGCGCGATCTTGCGGAAATCAGTGCCCGCTTAGAAATTCCCCATCTCGAACGCCAGATGCCCCTCTTGGCAGCACTCTGCTATCTCGCCCCTTTGCTCGGGCTGCTGGGCACGTTTCTCGGGCTTTTGGAAGCCTTCTCAGCCGCCTCCACCGCCAGCGGCCCCGTGAATGCCGCCCGACTTGCCGAAGGCATTTACAGCGCCCTGATCAATGCATGCGCCGGTCTCATGATCGCAATCCCCGCCTATGCAGCCCACCTCTACTTGCACGGACGGGTGCAACGCCTCACCCACGAAATCCAACGAGCAGCCTTTGACGTGATCAATGTGATGTCCGCCCATCCGCCGAATTTAGGCGGGATCATTGAGTTCGACCCCGGCCATACCCCGGATCTGACCCGCTCGCAGCAACCCGAGTAACCCGCCGACCGTCCCAAACCGATGAACGATTCCTGGTCAATGCCTCAATCTCGGGTGCAACCCGGCTGGCTCCTCGCCACCACCGCTCTCACATTGCTCCTTCTTCTCTTTGGCATCTCCTACGCGTTCAACCTCCGCCTCTCCCTGCCAGGGGTCACTCTCTCACTCCCGGAGACCCGCCACGCCATCGCCGCCGCCAGCGATGTGGAACCGATCCTCATCACGGGCGGAGCCTCCCCCCGCATCTACTACCAAGGCCTGCTCTACGAAGTCGCCTCCTTTGAGGTCGCCCTGCGCACCATGGAGCGTCCCCGTCAATTCGTGCTTTTTGCCGATCGCCAAGCTCCGGTCGATCTTGTGCTGCGCCTAGCTGAAACCGGACTGGTGGCGGGACACGAAATCGCGCTGGGCGGTCGACCACCGGGGGATGCCCAACCATGAAGTTCGATGAGGAAACTCCGCCGAGCGTTTGGCAGGACTGGCAGCGGCTCGGGTTTTGGTTGGGCGCTTCCCTCTTGCTCCATGCCGTCTGGCTCTATTTTATGCAGGCCTCGCTCCCCATCCAATCGGTGAGCCCCGCGCCCCGCGGTGAGCTGATCCTTCTGCCCGCCGATCCGGCTTCTTCCCTCCCCGTTGGTTTTTCTCGATTTTATCAACCACCAACCCTTTCTGACGAGGAGCTGAAGGAGTGGTTTGATGCGGTTTCCTCCCCGTCCACCGAGCATTAAGCCGTGTTCCGCGTTTCCCCTGAGAGCCTGATTGCGCTTTACACCGCCACCCTGCTCGGAGGGGTGCTTCTTTGTTTCCTATCTGTCCGCTGGCGCGAACGGACCGCCTGCAAACGCTGGCTGCATCGTCAACGACTCTGCCCGGTCTGCGCCTGCCATTTTGAAGTAGCCCAACCCGACATCCCCACCCCCTGCCCCGGTTGCGGACGCCCCACAACGGCCCACCAACGGCTGCCAACCGATCCCGGTCAAATCAGCTAGGTCAAACGAATTGCAGGGGGAAAACCTTTTCTTGCGCCCCCCTGCCTTATCCCGCAGATAAAAACCATGCAATCCCGTCGTGTAGTGATAACCGGCATCGGCGTCGTGACGCCCGTCGGCAACGATCTTCAAACTTTCTGGCAAAATTTATTGGCTGGCCATAGCGGTGTGGGGCCCATCCAAGCCTTTGACGCCTCGGAATACGCTTCGCGCATCGCCGGAGAGGTGACGAATTTTCAGCCCACCCCGTTCTATAAAACGCCCAAAGACGTGCGGCGCAGCGATCGATACACGCAGTTCTCCATGGCCGCGTCCAAAATGGCTCTGGCGGATTCCGGCATCGACCTGGACGGGATGAATCTGGAGCGTTTTGGCGTGATTCTTGGCAGCGGCATCGGCGGACTTTCGACGCTGGAAGAACAACATCGCAACCTCCTCAACCGGGGCCCGGGGAAAGTCTCCCCCTTTCTGATTCCCATGATGATTTCCAACATGGCCAGCGGCCTCGTCTCCATGGAGCTGGGGTTGCAAGGGCCGAACATCGCGATCACCACCGCTTGCGCGACTGCCAGCAATTCAATCGGAGAAGCGATGCGGATGATCCAGTTCGGGGATGCGGAGGTTTTCCTCGCCGGAGGGGCTGAAGCCCCGATTGGACCGACGGGGGTGGCCGGGTTTGCCGCGATGAAAGCGCTCAGCACCCGCAACGACGAGCCAAGCCGGGCTTCGCGCCCCTTCGACCGCGACCGCGACGGTTTCGTCATTGCGGAAGGAGCCGGAGTGGTCGTGCTTGAAGAGTTAGAGCACGCGAAGAAACGAGGGGCTCGCCTCTATTGCGAGTTGGCGGGATACGGTCTGACTGCCGACGCTTATCACATGACCTCTCCCCTTCCGGATGGCTCCGGAGCGGGCCGGTGCATGCAAATCGCTCTGGACCGCGCCGGTGTCGATCCCAAAGAGGTCACTTATATTAATGCCCACGGCACCTCCACTGGGCTTGGAGACGTTTGTGAAACCATTGCGATCAAGCGGGTCTTTGGGGATCACGCCCGTCACGGACTCCTTGTCAGCTCGACGAAATCGATGACAGGCCACACGTTAGGCGCGGCCGGGGCGGTGGAGATGGCCGTGTGTGCTCTGGCCATTCGCGACGGCATCCTTCCTCCTACCATCAACCTCGATAATCCAGATTCGGATTGCGACCTCGATTACGTCGCCCACGACGCCCGTCGAGCAAATGTGAAAGTGGCGGTGAACAATTCTTTTGGCTTCGGTGGCCACAACGCCTGCCTGGTCGCCAAATCAATTTGACCCAGGAAAGGGCTTTGACCGGCACGCCTCACCGCCCCGAAATAATCCCCAACGAAATCGTGTGACCCGTCTCCCCGCCAGATCAATCTCGTCGGTCGCTACATGCGCCTCGAACGCCCCTGGTTTCCGTGCTGACTTGAGAAACACTCCCGCACCACCGGGACGGTGGGAGCGGGGCGTTTGGCGTGACGTTTCCCATCAATGTTTGCGATAGAGGCAAACATCGCCCGCCGCGTAGTAAGCAATGAGTAGCGCCCCTTCCCCTGCGACCGTGTCGAACAGCTCCAGCATCATCTCCTGCTCAGCAGGCCAGGGATAAACAAAGAAAAGATCAATCTCCTCGAGATCCTCCTGCATCCCGACATGGCGAGCTGGAAACGGCAGCGGGCGAGGCGGGCCATTTTCATAAAGGAGTGCCCGAGCGCCAAAAGCCTCATAGGTGTCAAATCCATCGGGCAAATAGCTGCCGCAAATAATTTCCCCCCCCAAATCGTGGCTCCGCAACAAATCCTGCGCCACTTCCACGAGGCGCTCCTCGATTTCGATCCCCGTCGCCTGATACCCAAGCCACGCGGCCAGTCCCGTGGCCACGCCGAAACCGCATCCCCACTCCACAAAACGTTCGCCTTCGACCAAGGCATTCTCCGTGACGTAATGAAGGGCCGCATAGACTTCGGCGGGGTCACTCGGGATGAATCGGGGATAGCGACGATTCATATTCGCTTCGAAAAACTGACCGCACCGCCCCCTGGCGTCGTTTAGGAAAACGTCGACCTCCGGAGGGAGAGCCACCGGTTCATTCGCATATTCAATCGCTTCGCAAGCCATGAGCAGGGGGTCAGGTAACAAATATTGACAAAGTGAACTCAGCTGTTGGTTGTGTGGAGAATCGTTTCCTGACCCCAGAGATCATAGCCGAAATGACGATAAAGATGAATGGCGGTCCGACGTTCCGCTTGTGTCATCAGATAGGCGCTCGTGTGGTGTTGCGCGAGCAGCGCTAAAACAGCGGAAATCAGGGGCTTGGCCAGACCACGTCCTTGCCAGTCAGGATGAATGGCCAGCCAATGAAGCAGCAGCTTGTCATGAATATTTAACTGACTCCAAACCCAAACCGACAGGAATTGGATGACGAATTGTCGGATTCACAGATAAGATGTAGCGAGGACTCGGCAATTCCTTAGGGTATTTGTCGGCTTGCCACTCTCATTCCCATAGAATATGGCCCAATTCCCTGACACCCGATGGAGTCTGATCCAATCTGCCGGCACCAGTGGATGCGCATTTGAAGAGTGGTGTAATCTTTATTTCCAGCCGGTGGCCGCCTATGTGCAGGCCTTGACTGGTTGCCGGGAAGATACCGAAGAGATCGTGCAGGAGTTTTTCCTGCGACTGATGAAACGCGGAAACGAACGGGCGTTTGCCAATCAAGTGAATGGCTCGTTTCGCGCTTACCTGAAATGTTCCGTGCGGAATTTTGTGACGGACTGGCGGCGATTCAAATTGGCAAAACGCCGGGGAGGCGGCCAAGTCTTGGTGAATTTGGAAGCTGATGACCCCGGCTTGGTCGAAGGCGACGCACCGGACCTGCTTTTTGATCGGGCCTGGGTCGGGCGCATCATGCAGCTCGCGTTGGAGAGGTTGGAATCCGAGTTGGCCACCGCAAGACGGTCCGAGTTTTTCCATGCCGTGGCCCCGTTACTGGATGGGCGTGATGCGGACTACAAAGCAATCGCTGGACGGTTCGACATGAGTGCTGCGGCCTTTCGTGCAGCACTCTACCGCCTGCGCAAGCGATACCGGCATTTGATTGAAGAAGAATTGCGCCAAACGGTGAGCAGCGACGAACAGTTTGAAGAGGAGAAACGGCATTGGCAAAAGATCTGGCAATAAAAGGGCATGGGACCTGTTGTCATCATCAGGCGGATTGGGTGACCCCTTACGGCCTCTGTCCGCTTTGCCTGTTCGAAGATGGAGAACCGTCGCGGGGTGGGCACGAGGCGGGCATCGAGGTCAATATTCCCGGCTATGTGATCATCGAGAGAATCGGGCAGGGTGGCTTCGCGACGGTTTTCGAAGCACTCCAGTTGCAGCCGGTCGTTCGTCCTGCCGCCATCAAACTGCTCAACACCTCCGCTGCTTCGACCGTGCGCCGACTGGAGGATGAGGCGATGATTCTCGCAAATCTTCATCATCCGGGCATTGTGCCAATCTGGGACGCTGGCACGCTGCCGGGTGGGCGCGCATGGTTCAGCATGCCGTTGCTTTCAGGAAACTCATTTCAGCACTGGCTGGAACAATCCTGCCCGGATGCAAAAACGATCGCCGATGTCCTGAAGAAGATGGCCGAAGCTGTGGCGTATGCCCATGCCCATGGGGTGTTGCACCGCGACTTGAAGCCCTCAAATGTTGTGATCACAGAGGCGGGGGAGCAGTGTGCAGCCCAACCGGTGCTTATCGATTTCGGGCTTGGTCATGCACAGGCCGGGCCTGCGTCGCTGGGCCGTGAGGCGACCGTGATCGGAACCTGGATGGGAACTCCTCTCTACATGGCACCTGAACAGATGGCCGGAGAAGAGGCAACTGCCGCCACCGATATTCATGCGCTGGGTTTGTTTCTGGCCGAGGCATTGATCGGGCATCCTGCCATGGAGAACGTGGTCAATCCGGAGGGAAGCCGGAGTGAATGGTTGAAACGGCGCGAGCAATGGCGGTGGCCGGAAGATGCCGCCACCCGGGGGGAAGCCCCCCTGCGGTGGATTGCCCAACGCGCCCTGTGCTTTGAGCCTGAGGAACGTTACGCGACTGCGCAGGAGATGGCCGAAGATCTTCAACGGTGGCTGGAAGGACGCGCAGTCGCCGCATCAGGCAGTCGATGGCGGTATCGATGCAAATGCTTCCTGCGACGCAATCGCCGTTTGGTCGCGGCTGCGACCGTTTCTGCGCTTCTCGTGGCAGGGATCTGGACTGCCACACGGCTCCATCTGGACCGCGTGCACCGCGAGGAATTGGTTCGAACGGAAGCGGCTGCCGTTCACGCACGCGCCTTGGAGGACTTTCGCGAGGGCATGGGAGACCGGGCCTTGGAAAGCCTCGAAGCAACGCTAGCAAAATCTCCCGGCAACCCGGATCTGCAATTTACTGCAAGGGCCTTGCGGGCTCTCGCACCCTCGGCAATTCGCCTGCCCGATCTGGAACTTCCTTTCCCTCCCCAGCGCGTGACCAAGGTCGAACAGGGCTGGCTGATTGAGGACGCCAACGGCAAGTCCTATGTGGTCGATTTCGAAGGGGGAATCTCAGAAGCCCAAGACTCGGACTTGCAGGATCTCAAGAATCCTGCAGATCCTCCGGCTCCCCTGCTCGTGCGTTTCGGGCCGGGTTCACGCTTGTCATTCTGCTATTCTGACGACGGCCTGCCGGCTCTCCAACCGATTCACACCGGCAATCTGCCTGGGGAGATCACCATACACTGGAAACAAGGGTTGGTGGCGAAATCGAATGGCAGCCGCAAGCTCCGGCGCTGGGACATCCGCATGGTCGGCCAAAGCCGCGATCAGCATCATTTTTCTTCTTCCGTGCCTTGGTTCGCTTTTGAACGAAATCGCCCGAACCTCTGGATGCGGCACCAAGATGGAGGAATGCGGGGCTGGCGCCTGGGCGAAGCACCCGGGCGGGCAGTGAACTTCTCCGCGTTTGACTCCGCCATTGAGCACGATCAAATCGGGGAAAACCATTCCCGTGGAACAAGCCCCGGCTGGGATGGACTGAGAATGCTCGCCGAGCTGGCACATTGGCATGCCCGCCATCCCCACGACAAGATTGCCGCCGTGGCAGGTGCACGGGATGAGGACCATGTGGCATTCGGCACCAAGCAAGGAAGGCTGCTCTTCTGGACGCCGGCGAAGGGATTGCAGGAGGAACTCCGGCTCGTTGGCACCCCTGCGGTGATGGCCATTGATAGCATCGGGCAAAACCTCGTTGCCATTGATGCGCAGGGCCATGCCGAATGCTTCGACATGCAGGACGGGCGGAAAACCCAAAGTTGGAAGATCGACCAGGCAGCCACCTCCGCATCTTTCTTGGATTCCCTGTCGCCGGAGCATCCACCGATTTTGATCATCGGCACCGCGACGGGCGAAATCATGGCCTATGACTCGCGGAAAGTTGCCGAGCTCTGGCGCCTGCCTCTGGCCGAGGAACGGGTCGCCACCAATCGCCCCGTGCAGGTGTATGGCCTGCCGGGCGGGGAATCGTTCCTTGCGGGGATTTGGGGCGGATATCAACTCGAAGTTCGCCAAGCAGCAAATGGGGAGCCGGATGGGGAAGCCTTTCCAATGGGCAAGGGCCTCGGCTTCTTTTTTCTATCGGCGGATGGGCGGATCGTGGTCGCGCTGGATCAGGCTGCATCGGGCCCCGGTGCCCTGCGCCTGCTCGGTTTGAACATGCGCAGGGACCTCATTCCCCCGCTTCCGCAGCAGTCACGGGTGCTTTGGGGCGGCCTGGCCATGAACGGCGGCGTGCTGGCCGTCGCAACGGACGACGGGCGGGTGACTCGGTGGTTTCTGAAAGAGGACAAAAAATAAAATTTTGTTCGAGATCCGGCGTCACGCGGATCACCAAAAATCGTCAGACAATTTTTGGGTGAAAACTTCCGCAGTGGTTCATTTCTCACGCGTCTTCCTGCCCAGAATCGGCTGGAAGGGAAAACAGGGAGCCACAGCGTCACGCTGATGAAAAAAACGTCCTCTATCGTGGGGGAACACTTCGCTCGCAACCAATGAAAAATACCAACCTAACACTGGCAGTGGCGACCATCGGTCTGGCACTGGCAACCACTTCCGCATGGGCAGATGATTTCGGAAGCGGACCAAACACTTTCACAATCGATTTTGTGGATGTGGGAAATGCAGGCAATGGAGATGTCAGCGATGATGACTACGGCGGGGTTGGATACAACTACCGCATTTCAACCTACGAAATCAGCCGGGACAACGTCAGAACCGCAACCGATGCAGGGCTGGCCCATGTGACGACGGGAGTGGTGGGCACGAACGGTCAGAATTACGGGGTCAGTCAAACATTTTTGACTAAATGGTCAAAAGGGCCTCGAGCCACATTGAACCCGAAGTCGCTAAGGAAATGGCAATAGTTTGTCAGGAATGTTTGACTGACCCCATAAATGACCCCATAAATGACCCCATAAATTGACCCCATAAACCCCATAAATGCAAGCCATTGCATTGGAAACGTCACGCAGAGCAAAAAACTTCGTCTTCAATATTGTATGAACACACGTCTCATTCAGCCGGGAAATTCAAATTTCATGAAAATAAGCAAAACTTTGCAAGCAGGGGCAGCTATTGGACTGTTTATCGGTTTGATGGCAGCCGGAGTAGCACCCCTGCAGGCTATCACAATCAACACGTCACTGGTTGGTGATCCAGGAAATCCGGATGACACCTGGGGCTACGGTGGGGTGGCTTACACCTATGCGATCGGCACGACGGAAGTAAATCTGGCTCAATACACAGCGTTTCTCAACGCGGTGGCAGCCACCGACACTTACGGTCTCTACAACACCGACATGTTGTCGGTCGAACAGATCTCCGGAATCACGCGGAGCGGCTCCAGCGGGACCTACACGTATGCGGTGAGCGGCCCTCTCGGAATAACGCCCGCTGGTGCCGATAGTCCAGGTGATCGCCCTGTGACCTATGTGAGCTGGTTCGATGCCGCGCGTTTCGCCAACTGGATGGCCAACGGGCAGCCAACCGGTGCGCAAAACAATTCAACGACGGAAGATGGTGCCTATTCCCTCTTTGGGGCGACCAGCGGACTCGGTTTCACCAAAAATGCGACCAATCCGAATACGGGCCTGGCCACGACATGGTGGATTCCGAGTGAGGATGAATGGTACAAAGCCGCCTATTATGATCCGAGTGCCACTGGTCCGGCAGACGATTATTGGACCTACCCCACTCGCAGCGACAGCACTCCAGACAACGACATCGGTGCGACTGCAAACCAAGCAAACTGGAGGTCAAGCTTAGGTGGTCCGAACGCGATTTATTCTGTGACCGGGCAATTTGGTTTGCCCGCTGATAACCAAAATTACCTCACGAACGGCGGAGCATATAGTGGCTCGGCCAGCTACTACGGAACTTTCGATCAGGCAGGCAACGTCGAGGAGTGGTCAGATGGGCTCTTTGCTTCTTTAGGCCGAGTTAAAAGAGGAGGGGATTGGGGAACGGCGGGAAGCAGCGGCATGGCTTCCTATGATCGGGAGTACCAAATTCCAACATGGGAATCAGATGTCGTTGGGTTCCGCGTGGCCACAGTCCCGGAGCCATCCACAGGACTATTGCTCCTGATCGGTACGGCGGCGCTTATGATTCGTCGACGGCGTTGGATTTCCGCTGTGCCGTTCAGCGATGTTTGAAGGATCGATCCACGGTGATAACAAGGTTCTTTTCTGGAATCTCGTGGGAAACTTGATCCCTTTTTTGGGGGGGCTGGGGGAACTCGGACTTACGGGGTCAGTCAAACATTCTTGACTAAATGGTCAAAAGTGCCTCGCTGCAGATTGAACCCCGAGTCGCCAAGGAAAAGGCAATAGTTTGTCACAAATGTTTGACTGACCTCATAAATCCCCATAAATGCATAAACTGATGAATCCATAAACTGACTCCCTAAAACTCTCTGTCACATGATCAGAATGAAAGCCTTGATAGACCCCTGTTTCCATGTGGTTATTACGATATGTCATTTAGGGGGATCAGTTTGGAGATCGATGCCCACGAAAATCGTCGGAAAAGGGTGTCTGGTGGATGGCTGCTGATGAGGATCGTTCGGGGAGTGATGATGTTGGCCAGCGTTCACTCGGGAGAAATTTTCAGGGAATTCGGCAGGAGTGGTGGCGGGTTCGTGAGCGGTTTCCGGTTCGCGCTTGTTGGTTGCACACTTCTGGTGGCGTCCGCTGCCGGTCAAACGCCGATCCCGACCACCGGCACCCCATCGGAAATCGAGGAGCGGGTTCGAGCCTTTGCTGTTGAACGCGCTGCTAAAATCGATAACCAGATCGTTTCGCTCCTTTGTCATCTTATGTTGGCACTCGAAAGCCAACTGAAAATCGCAACCAATCGGAGTGCGTCCTTCCGCGATCCCTATTCGGAAAGTCAGCGCTTGCAGGATTTCGGTTTAGGTCGCATGGACACATTCCTGTTGTTTGGGCTGCACAAACCGGGTGGTGTGATCGTGAATACCCCCGTCGCACGGCACGTTTATACGCCAAAAAGCAAGGCGGGCGATCCCCGCAAATGGGTGTTGGGAATTGAAAAAGCCGATGCGATTCAAGTGGTTTACTCTCCGGAGCGACCACAAGGTTTCACCGGGGAATATGAAGATCGCGTGCTTTCCAATGCCCGATTGGTCCGTGTTCTGACTGTGCTGCAGGACGAAGGTTTCGACCAGGCCGTTTTCAGGGAAGCAGAAAATTTTTATCGATTAAGTCCATGGAATGCTGCCTTTCCGATTGCGACCGGCGATCCGGAGCTTGATCGCCTGTATTTGGACGAATGGATGTTGGAGCCCGGGGCCGATCAACATATTATCACGATTCGTAATGCTTTAAAGGACCCGCTTTTTCAGGACAATCCACGGCGGCTTGCGGAACGAGTCAAGGGGGTCGCGTTTCTTTTTCACGACAGAATACTTAAAAAAGTTTGTCACGAGCTGGCTTCGCGCATCGATCGATCAAGTGGTGAAACTCCCGAAGGGTTGGATCAGCAGAGCAGGTAGGTTGCCGCTTATCCGGGTAGAAGATGACGCCAATCAAGTGACGAGTGGAGGCAGAGGGGCAGTCAAGCATTCTTGACCAAATGGTCAAAAGGGCCTCGCTGCCCATTGAACCCGAAGTTGCTAAGGACATGGCAATCGTTTGTCAGGAATGTTTGACTGACCCGAAAGGCTGATGTGACCCGAAAGGCTGATGGGCTTCGCCATTGAGGCGGGGCGCTCTGCGCCGGGGTAATCGAACGGCGTTCGAACCCTGTCCTGCGAGGGGTCATTGGACTGCTTCGCAGTTTAGATGGTGGGCAGGACAGGATTCGAACCTGTGAAGTCAGAGACAGCGGATTTACAGTCCG
>CAZSPO010000052.1:0-13487 GCA_964608775.1 uncultured Chthoniobacterales bacterium
TAAAAACCGGGCACCCGCTGCCGTGTGAGTTGCGTCCGGGCGGCGGTGGCCCATCCTCGATTGGCAGCGGGACTCGCCGGGCTGGGGTGCAGGACCCGCCCGATCCGAACGGGCATTCCTGCCAAAGCGACCCGTGCTTGATCTTCTGCGAACGCTCCTACGCCAATCACCCACTCCGGCTGGAGCCACGTCACCACTTCCCGAAGATAGGCGTCGCAGCGGGCCTCCAAAGGGGTGCGCTCGCCCGTTGGCAATTTGTCGGGCGTCCGATTTTTTCCCGAGTCTTCCATGAAGACCAGCGGACAATAATTCGCCACCCAATGGTTCGCGAAGAAAGATTGCGAGCTACCAAAATGATCCCGGAAAAATCCCCAAAGCCGCGCCCCACTCACCTCCGAGCGGGTGCAGGAAAAGCCGAGCACTGGTCGCTTCGGATGTTCCTTTGTCGGTCGAGCAATGGGGACATCGATCCCGAGCCAATCACGCACGAGACCGATCTCGCCAAACGGCACCCCGGTTTGAGCCATGCCCCAGGGGCCGGGATTCATCCCGAGAAAGATCACCTGCTTCGGGGCGATCCCCGAGCGTTCTAAATAAGCGGCAAACCCCGCGGCTGCATACTCTAAGGGGTTGTAAACGTGGGTGACCGGAAGCGAGAAGCGCATGGCCCCAACGGCGGACGAGAACCGCTCCGTCGCCGCCTGCAAGGCTTGGGCGATGGAGAGAGGCTTCATCGCGCGATGGCTTCGTGGCAGGAAGATCAGGCCCCGTCGGTTTCTGGTTGGGATCAACGCCCGCTTTCTGCCGACTCGATCGCGGCAGGTCGCGTGAGCACGGCCCGGATCCGGGCCAGATCGAATTTCGGAGTGCGGTCGAAATAGACAATGCCGTTCTGCTCCTGGAAGGTGTCGGTGAGCTGGGTGTAACAGAACCCAAACAAATGCCGGTTTTCCATCAAAACGCGGCATTGCCCTTCGAAGCGCTCGTGAAATTCTTCGACTGTCCGGGGGGTTTCCCCGTAACCCCAAGAGGTCTCCTGGCTTTCCTCATCGGAAGCGAAGCTTGGGTTCCATTTGATTCCCCCAAATTCACTCACGAAAAAGGGCTGCCCATGATAGGTGCCAGGCAGGTTCAGAGCCGGTTTGTGACAATAGGCTTCGTTTTCGCCTAGTCTGGCGTAATGGCTGCTTAGTTTTTCGGGATCCTGTTCGTAATCATGAGTGTCATAGACATCGGTCTCCCGCACCCGATGCCCGTATCCCGAGACATCCAGCACCAACCGGGATTTATCCATCGATTTCGCGGCGAGAAACATCGCCCGGGTCAGGTCGTCGAGGGCCACAAGTTGGTCTTTATTGTCCGGGCCGGTTTCATTCAGGCCGCACCAACCAATGATCGCCGGATGGTTATAGTCCCGCTCCAACGCTTCCAGCCATTGCGCCACGGCGGAGGTGTAAGGATCATGGGATTTGGGATGAAGCTCCGCCACCGCCCCCCACATGCCCCAGTCAGGGAACTCGCCCCAGACCAAATAACCGAGCCGGTCGCAATGGTAGAGAAATCGTTCCTCAAATACCTTCTGATGCAACCGGGCGCTGTTAAAGCCTGCTTCCATCGAAAGGGTGATGTCCCGAATCAAATCCTCTTCCGAAGGAGCCGTCATAATCCCGTCCGGATAATAGCCCTGGTCGAGAATCTGGCGTTGAAACACAGGACGCCCATTGATTTTCACTGCCCGCCCGTCGATTGCGATGGCGCGGAGGCCAGCATAGGATTGTGCGCGGTCGAGCAGACTCCCGGTGGCGTCGAGCAATTCCAACGTGATATCATAGAGATGCCCCTCGCCTGGGCCCCAGAGGTGCAGGCAATCGTCGGGCACGGTCAGCTCGAGTTGGGGGGTGCGATCGTGGTCGGCCGAGACGGTTTCGCTGGTAAGTGGGCGCCCTTGCCATGCCAAGGTGGCCCGCACCTGGGTGCCCGGCCGGTTGTTGCTTAAAGGTTGTTCGATCACGAATCGGCGACGCCCCACGTTTGGGGTGATCCGGGGCCGAAGCAGATGAACCGCCGACACCGGTTCCATCCAAACGGTCTGCCAAATCCCGGTGGTGCGGGTGTAAAAACAGCCGTAATTACCATGCTTCAGCGATTGTTTGCCGGCCGCTTTTGGTTCGTGCTTTAAATCCCGAGCGCGCACAATGATGATCGCTTTCTCGCCAGGGCCGACCACCCCTTGCAGATGGCAGGTAAAGGGCGTGAATCCACCGCGATGCCGGGCGACTTCCTGGCCATTGACCCAGACAGTCGCTTCGTAATCGACCGCTTGAAAGTGGAGGAGGACGTGGTGGCCCTCCCATTCAGCCGGAATTTCTACTTCGCGCCGATACCAGACGACGTTTAAGAAATCGGTGTTTTCAATCCCGGAAAGTTTAGCTTCCGGGCAGAACGGGACCATGATTTCGTGGGTGAGAGGGCGGTCACAAAGGCCGCGCTCGGCTCCGGTATCACCGGCATCGATTTCAAATTGCCAGGGACCATTGAGATTCAGCCAGCGGTCACGTTGGAACTGTGGGCGGGGATATTCAGGGCGGGGTGTCATGGGGTGAGACGGAAGGAAACGGGGCGGTTTAGGGAGCGGGGGAGGTCAGGTATTGGAGCAGCCCATCGCCCGTGTTGAGGATCAGGGTGTCCTGTGTGCCGAGCATTTGTTCGTAAGCCTGGAGGGAGCGGGTAAACTCATAGAATTCGGATGCACCCGGTTGAGAGGTATAGGCTTCGGCGTAAATGGAGGCGGCTTCGGCATCGGCTTTCCCTTGGATTTCCTGGACCTGTTTGTAAGCGCCCGATTGGATTTCGCGGAGGGCGCGTTCCCGTTCCCCGCCGATTTTGGCGGCTTCCCCCGCTCCCTCGGAGCGGAATTGCTCGGCGATTTGGTAACGTTCGCTGATCATCCGTTTGTAAATGGCGTCGGTGACCCGTTGGTTATAATTGATGCGTTTAAATCGGAAATCGATGAGTTCCACACCAAACTCGGCGACTTTTTCCGATGCATTCTTGAAAATCTCGGCTTCTAAGACGGTGCGGCCATGCTGGATCGGCTGCCAACCACTGACCATGGGCAGCGCGTCGTCTGCTTCGAGAATGACATCTTCGGCGGCAGCGGTGTCGGGGCTAGCTTCTTTGGGGGGGCGCCGGTTTTTCGTGGTGCGCACGACTTCGATCAGGGGGTTTTTGGCGATGGTGTTGCGGGTCTCGCCGCCGATGATGTCGTCGAGCCGGGATTGGGCGGTGCGTTCGTCGCGAAGCCGCTGGAGGAAGAGAAGCGGGTTGTTAATCCGCCAGCGGGCGAAGCAATCGACCACGATGTAAGATTTGTCTTTGGTCGTCATCTCGGTGGGCGGGCCGTCCCATTGCAACAGCCGCTTTTCCATGAAGCGGACTTGTTGGGTGACCGGAAGTTTGAAATGGAGCCCGGGCTCGGTGATGGGGTCGCCGACCGGTTTCCCGAACTGCAAGACAATGGCTTGCTCGCCCTCAGGGACGACGAAGAAAAAGGAACGGGCAGCGGCGAATAGAAGAATGACGACGACGACGGCGATGACGGCAATGGCAGGTTTCATAGCGGGAAATCAGGGAGATAATCAGGGAGTGTTTTTAGCGGGCGGGAGGAGGGAGGTCGGGGCGGGATTTTGATTAGTCCCCGGCTGGAGTTGAAGGAGGGGAAGCAGGCCGGTGGCTTTTTCGTCGAGGATCACCTTGTTCGGCACGCGGCTCATCACCGTGGACATGGTCTCGAGATAAAGCCGGGTGCGGGTGATTTCGGGGGCTTTCCCGTATTCTGCGAGGAGGGCGGTGAAACTGGCGATGTCGCCCCGGGATTGGTTGACTCGTTCGAGGGCGTAACCTTCAGCTTGGAGAATTTTCTGGCTGGCCTCACCGCGGGCCAACGGGATGACGCGGTTGTATTCGCGTTTGGCATTGTTGATGGATTCTTCGCGCTCTTGTTGGGCGCGGTTGACCTCGTCGAACGAAGCCTGAACTGGCTTGGGCGGATTGACATTTTTCAGCTGCACCTGGTCGATGAAGGCACCGAGTTCATATTTGCTAACGGCCTCCTGCAACTTGGCTAGGACTTCGACTTCCATCTCTTGTCGGCCGAAGGTGAGGACTTCATCAATGGTCCGATCGCCGACCACCTCGCGCATGACCGATTCGGACAGCGAACGGAGGGTGAGCGCCGGGTCGCGGACATAAAAGAGATACTGAAAGGGATCGGAGATGCGATATTGAACCACCCACTCGACGAGGGCAGCATTCAGATCGCCGGTGACCATGGGGCTTTCGAGCTCAGGGGTGTCGGAGTATTGGTAAAGATTGGTGGCACCTGGGGTGGTGTAGCCGAACTCCAATTTGAGCTGGCGTTGGTTAGGCACGATGTCGACATGTTCAATCCCGAACGGGATTTTGAAGTGGAGACCAGGATTAACGGTCCGGACATATTTACCAAATCGAAGCACCACTCCGACTGATTCGGTCGGAACGGTGACATATGATGAAGCGGCTCCGTAAAGGCCGAGGAGGATCACGAGACCGAGAATGACCGCTGTGGCGGAGAGGCCGGAGGGGAGTTTGGGTGCGCCTTGCATGAGCGGAACCTGGGCCACCCGGCCAAGCCTGGCAAGGAAGACCGGGCGTTTTTCTCCCGATTTCGAGCTTTTCCAGCCTCTTCCGCCGACGGGGCCTGACGGTTTGTAACGAAAATTTTTCCGATCTCGGCTTCCCCACGCCAATTCCGCCTGATTACCCTGTGAGACCTGCGACCATCGGGAAGCCGTTGGCGAGCTTGACGGGTTTCGCCCCGGCTGCCTACGTTTTCGCGTCCGGTTCGCCGGAGTCTACAGAAAAACCATTACCCACATTCAACTTTATGACGAAAATTGGCATCAACGGATTTGGACGGATCGGACGCCTGGTGTTCCGCGCCATTGCAGAACAAGGTTTGCTCGGAAAAGAAGTGGAGGTCGTTGCCGTCAATGATCTCGTGCCCGCTGACAACCTCGCGTATCTCCTCAAATACGACTCCACTCAGGGCCGACTCGGGCTGCCTGTGCATTCGGAAAAATCGAACCCCTCTCTGGAAGAAGACGACGTCCTGGTGGTCGGCGGGAACAAAATCCATTGTCTGGCCATTAAAGATGGTCCGGCCGCCCTGCCGTGGAAAGATCTCGGCGTGGAGATCGTCATTGAATGCACCGGCCTTTTCACGGAGGCCGCCAAAGCCAAGGGGCACCTTGATGCCGGTGCCAAAAAGGTCATCATCTCTGCCCCGGCCAAAGGGGAAGACATCACGCTGGTGATGGGGGTGAACCACGAAAAATACGAGCCCGCCAGCCATCAGATCATTTCCAACGCAAGCTGCACCACCAACTGCCTGGCTCCCATTGTGCACGTTCTCTTGAAAGAAGGGTTCGGCATCAGCGAAGGTTTGATGACCACGGTGCATAGCTATACCGCCACACAAAAAACGGTGGATGGCCCTTCGAAGAAGGATTGGAAAGGCGGACGATCCGCGGCGATCAACATCATTCCTTCGACGACCGGAGCGGCAAAAGCCGTCGCCCTCGTCTGTCCCGAGGTCAAAGGCAAGCTGACCGGCATGGCGTTCCGGGTTCCCACCCCGACGGTTTCCGTGGTCGATCTCACTGTCAAAACAACCAAGGCCACCAGCTACGCTGAAATTTGTGCCGCGATGAAGCGGGCCAGCGAGACGTATCTCAAAGGCATCCTAGCTTACACGGACGACGAGGTCGTTTCGAGCGACTTCATTCACGACGCACATTCGAGCATCTTCGACGCCGGCTCCGGCATTGAGCTCAATGGGAATTTTTTCAAATTGATCAGCTGGTATGACAACGAGTGGGGTTACTCCAATCGCTGCGTCGATCTGTTGAAATATATCATCGCCTAATTCGCCTGCCCCATCCCCTGTTACCCCGTCTCGTTCCCATGAAAAAGCTGACGCTGCATGATGTCGATGTGAAACAACGCCGCGTGCTGGTTCGCGTCGATTTTAACGTGCCGCTCGTGGAGCGGGACGGCAAACAGGTGATCACCGACGACACCCGCATTCGCGAGACGCTTCCCACCCTTCAGTATCTCCGCGAACACGGAGCGAAAACCGTGTTGCTCGCCCACCTCGGTCGCCCGAAAGGCGAGCCCGTGCCCAAATACTCCCTGGCCCCTGTCGCCGATCGGCTCGCCGATCGGCTCGGCACCGAAGTCTTGTTTTCGCCCGAAACCATCGGCGAAGCGGTCGAACACCGGGTCGAGGCTATGCAACCGGGCGAAGTGTTGCTCCTCGAAAATGTCCGCTTCCATGCCGGGGAAGAAAAAAACGATCCCCAGCTGGCCAAATCCATGGCCCGCCTTGGAGATCTGTATGTGAATGACGCCTTCGGGACCGCCCACCGCGCCCACGCCTCTACGGCGGGTGTAGCTTCCTTTGTCGCCGAAGCCTGCATGGGGTTCCTCATGGAAAAGGAGCTCCAATATCTCAAAGAAGAACTCGCCGATCCCGCCCGGCCTTTTGTCGTGATCCTCGGCGGTTCCAAGGTCTCCGACAAAATTGGCGTCATCCGCGCCCTGATGGAACGGGCCAACACGATTCTCATCGGCGGAGCCATGGCTTACACCTTCTACCGGGCGCTCGGCATTGAAATCGGCAACAGCCGGGTCGAAGCCGACAAGGTCGATCTTGCCAAAGAACTCCTCGCCCTCGCCGACGAAAAGGGGGTGAAATTCCTGCTCCCCACCGACAATATCGAGACCCAGGAAATCAAAGCCGGTGCCGCTTGCCGGAATACCCAACCGATCACGCCCGGCCCCGGAAATGGCATCACCGAAGGATTCGAAGCTGTCGATATTGGCCAGGCCACAATTGCCCGGTATTGCGAAGAAATCGCTGCTGCCAAAACCATCCTTTGGAACGGGCCAGTCGGCATTTTTGAAATTCCCGACTTCGCCAACGGCACGGTTTCTCTCGCCAAAGCCATCGCGGATTCCGATGCCGTCTCGATCATCGGCGGCGGCGACTCGGTGACGGCTGTCAAACAAGCCGGTTTGGCCGACAAGATGACCTTCATTTCGACCGGGGGCGGTGCCTCTCTCGAATTGCTCGAAGGCCTGGAGCTCCCTGGCGTCGCCGCCCTTTCCGACCGTCTCTAACATGCGCAAACCGATTATCGCCGCCAATTGGAAGATGAACCACACGGTGCAAGAAGCCGTGTCGTTCCTCGAAAACTTCACCCTGGAAGTTGAAAACGAGCGGGACGTGGAAATCGTCATCGTCCCTGCCTTTACCGCTCTCGCCAAAGTCGGGGAACTCGTGGTCAATACCCAAAATATCCGCACCGGGGCACAAAACATGTATTTCGAACGTTCCGGTGCCTTCACTGGCGAAATCAGCGCCGCGATGCTCCGCGAACTTTATGTCCGCTATGTGGTCCTCGGCCATAGCGAACGGCGGGCCATCTTTGGCGAATCCGACGCCCTCATTCAGAAAAAGGTGAAAGCCGCTCACGAAGCTGCCCTTCGCCCGATTTTGTGCGTCGGCGAAACCCTTCCCGAACGGGAGGCCGGTGAAGTGGAGGTCGTTCTCGCCCGCCAACTCAGCGAAGTTCTCGACGGATTATCCGCCAAAGAAATCGCCGATACGGTCATTGCTTACGAACCCGTCTGGGCGATCGGCACTGGCAAAACAGCCACTCCGGAGCAAGCCCAGGAAGCCCACGCCTTCATCCGCTCCAAGATCGCTAGCCTCACCGACGCCGCCACCGCTGACAAAGTGCGAATCCAATATGGCGGCAGCGTGAAACCGTCTAACGCAGAGGCAATCCTCGGTCAGCCCGATGTCGATGGTGCCCTGGTCGGCGGGGCCAGCCTCGACGCCCGCGACTTCGCCGCCATCGTGAAGGCCGCTGGCGAAGTCGCCGACCGCTAATCCCAATCGCGCACCCAACCGCGCACCCAACCGCGCGAGCCACTTTTTCCTGGGGATCTTTCTGGGCTACTCCCCTGGTTCAGGGGGCCTCCTGTTCCATTGCGGCCATTGCCTTCTGCATACGCATCGACCTGGCGACGACCCTCGCCCCGGATATTGATGATGAACAACCGGTAGTCTCACTATTATAGTATTAATGCGCGATTGATCGCCCTCTGGAATGGCAAGTTGATGTCATCCAAACGTTACCCAAACGTAACAAACTGGATGTTGCCTTCGAAGTCTGCTGTTCACAGGTTTCCGCAGTCTCACTTCTCTATGAAAACGATTTTTGTTATCTTCATGATCCTTGGCGTGACCGCCCATGCGTCGGCACAGTTCGTTCCGGGTGGAACCATTAACAGCGCATCCACGACTGACCAAACCTTGTCGTCCGGCACTGGCACCATTACATCAACAGGCACCCTCACGATCGGCGGCTCAACTGTCGCAATTGTCGTAGACGGGGCATCAACCACGATTGAAAATGATGGAGCCGTTTCACAAACTGGCACCGGGCGTGGCATTCGCTTGAACTCCGGGTCCACCGGCAGTTTTTCATTGGTTAATCATGGCACGTTGCAAACGGCGGATGCCGACACGATTCAGTGGAATAATGGGTCTGCGGCCACTACCATTAACATCAATAACTCTGGAACAGTAACGACCTTGGGCGGTGGCCAAGCGATCGACTTTTCAGATTACACTGCTGGAGGTTTCACCCTTGATAACGCCTCCACGGGCATCATTCTCAGCAGCTCAAGCGAATCGGTCCGAGTGAGCAGCGCGGCCATGATCACCAATGCCGGTGCAATCGAATCCACTGAGGGTGATAGCGTTCGGGTAGGTGCCAATTCGATCATCACCAATTCAGGCACTATTGAGGCCAACCCGATTGTTTCAGGGCCTTCCCTCTCCAGCGACGATGGGATCGACACCAAAACGGCCAGCGGGGTTGAGGTGACCAACTCAGGCACGATCACTGGCCGACATGGTGTCACGGGTGGAGTCAGTTCAGGTTCGTACGAAATTGAGGTGATAAACGAAGCGGGCGGCATCATCTCTGCGAAAAATGGCTCGGGAATTAACATTGATGGGATTCTTTCCACCGTGATGGCAACCGTTGAAAATGACGGCACAATTGAGGGTGGCACCAGCAGCCTCTCTGGAGTTCTGAATGGCGATGGCGACGGCGTCGATGTGGATGGAGTCGTTGTTTTAACCAATAATGGCGTCATTCGCGGGTTGGGAGCGAAGGGGGTTGATTCCGGGGGGCTTCCCAACAACAGCGAAGGCGTTGCGGCAGGAGGGGGAACTATCATCAACAATTTTGGAGCCGAAATCTCGGCAAATAATTCCACCGGCGACCCGACTCGTGAAGGCCGCGGAATCCTGATCGATGATGGAAGTAACGGCAGCGGCGTTGCGATCACCACCGTTACCAATAGCGGTTTGATCAGCGGGGCCACCGGTTTCGCCATCAAACTGGTAGGTGACTTTGCCGATACCGTTACGAATCACTCCACGGGAGAAATCGCCGGAAACGGCACCTCTGCAGCGATTCAAACCGGCGAGGGTGGCGACATCGTCTCCAACGCTGGAACTATCACTGGCAACTCGGGAGTCGCGATTCAAACCGAAGCGGGTGACGATACCGTCAACATCACGGGTGGGGCAATCGCTGGCGATATCGATGGGGGGACTGGCACCGACACCTTGACTTTCACACTCGGCGTTGGCACCTTCACATTGAACGATGAAATATCGAATTTTGAGGCACTCAACCTTGTGAGTGGCAAGCTGGAGGGTAGCGGCCTTATTTCCAGCGGAACACTGGAGGTGGATTCTGGCAGCACTCTTTCACCTGGCAACAGCCTCGGCACGCTGACCGTGAATCATCTCACGCTCGACTCGGGTGCCCGATTGGAGATGGAACTCGGTTCGACCTCTGATTTATTCATTGTGAATGGCACACTGAGCGGCACCGGCACAATTTTTGTCGATGTGTTCGACATGGGTCTCGCCGTGCAGACCTATACTTTGATCGATTTCGATGCCATCTCCGGGCTGACCGCTGCGAACTTTCAACTAGGCACGATCCCGAGCGGCTTAGTCGGGAACTTCGTCGTGAACAGCAGTTCCGTGGACTTGAATGTCGTTGCTGTGCCTGAACCTAGCTCGGCTCTCTTAATCGTCCTGGCGCTTGGCTGGGCGATGGCTTCCCGCCGTCGCCATAGTCAAATGCAAGATTAACCCCGCATACAGCCCATAAACCGTGCCGCATTCACGCGCGAGGCGGTTTCGCAACGGAGCGCTGAGGCGGGCGTGGAAGATCCCCGCAATGGCCCTTCTCTGGGCATCTCCCAAAGATTATCGTGGTCTACCCGATCCTTCCCCAACTTGATTGAGTCGACGCGCGATGGTGGTCGCTTTTGAATGAAGGCCTCCGGCCATCATTTTGAGTCGTTGACGTTTTTACCCCCTAGGAACCGGCTTGACCGTGCGCCTCCGCCCGCCATTGTTGTTTTCGCCGTGCGGCGTCGCGGTTTCCTCTTATGAAATACGATCTTCTTGTCATTGGCGGCGGCCCGGCTGGTTATGTGGGTGCCATCCGTGCGGCTCAACTCGGTAAAAAAGTGGGCTGCATCGAAAAAGAACGGGCGGGCGGCACCTGCCTCAATTGGGGGTGTATCCCGACCAAATCCCTGCTGCGCAACGCGGAGCTCTACCATCTGATGAAGGATCGCGCGGAGGACTTTGGCTTCGCATTTGACAATCTGCGATTTGATTGGAGCAAAATCATCGGGCGCAGCCGGAGCGTGGCGGACCGTCTGGCGGGAGGAATCGAAGCGCTGTTTAAGAAAAACAAGGTCGATTACATCCGTGGCGAAGCCGCACTCCAAGAGGATCGCGCGGTCTTGGTGAAAGATGCGGAAGGGAAAGAAACCCGGTTCGCCGCTGAAAAAATCTTGGTGGCCACTGGCGTGGTCTCCCGCGAATTGCCGATCATTCCTTTCGACGGAAAAACGGTGGTCGGCAGTCGTCAAGCGATGGTGCTGGAAAAACGACCTGAATCAATTGTCATCATCGGGGCCGGAGCCATCGGGGTGGAGTTTGCTTACTTCTTCAATGCCTTCGGAACGAAAGTGACCATTCTCGAAATGCTGCCGAACCTGCTGCCCGTGGAGGACACGGAGGTCAGCCAGGCCTTGGAACGTTCTTTCAAAAAACAGGGGATCACCTTCATCGGCGGAGCCACCGTGGAAGCAGCCAAAAGCGGGAAGAACGGGGTGAAAGTCTCGTATTCCCAGGCTGGGAAAAAGACTGATCTAGAAAGCGACGTGCTGCTGGTCGCCGTCGGCGTCAAACCGTTGTTGCCAGGCGGGACTCAACCGGAGCTGACCGAGCGTGGCTACCTCAATACGAAAGAAAACTACGAAACCAGTCTGCCCGGTGTCTATGCGGCCGGTGATATCATTGGGCCACCCTGGTTGGCGCACGTGGCCAGTTGGGAGGCGTTGCAGGCGGTGAACGGGATGTTTGAAACAGGCTTTCAACCCCGTAAAATCAGCGTTTTCCCTGGCTGCACTTACTGCCAACCCCAGGTCGCCAGCGTCGGTTTGACGGAGCGGGCCGCTAAAGAGAAAGGGCTGAAATTCAAGGTCGGGAAATTCCCCTTCATGGCGAGTGGAAAAGCGTTGGCTGCCGGGGATTCGGAGGGGTTTGTGAAGATCCTCTTTGGCGAACCGTATGGCGAGATGATTGGAGCCCACATCATCGGGCCTGAAGCGACCGAACTGATCGCGGAACTCGGTCTGGCCATCACGCTGGAAGCGACCCACGAAGAGATCGCGGCGACGATTCATGCCCACCCGACCCTGAGCGAAGCGATCATGGAGGCAACCCACCAGGCCTATGGCGATGCCATTCATATCTGAGCGCCGCCCCGCCCTGTTCCTCGACCGGGACGGCACGATCATGGTGGAGGTCGACCATTGCTGTCGCCCAGAGGATGTCGCCCTGGTGCCCGGCGCTCGCGAAGCCATGGCCACCGCCCGCGCTGCGGGATATTGGCTGATCGTGATTACTAACCAATCCGGCATCGGCCGAGGCTATTTCACCGAAGCAGATTATCGCCGGGTCGAGGCTCGCCTGGCTCAGCTACTCGGAGAAGCCGCCCCCGATGCCACTTACTTTTGCCCGGACCTGCCCTCCAAACCGACCCCTCGGCGGAAACCCGGCGTTGGCATGATCGAAGAGGCCACCGCTGCGTTCTCGATCGACCTTGGCCAGTCATGGATGATTGGGGATAAACCGGCCGACATTGCTTGCGGGCGCAATGCCGGGGTGCGGACGGTCTTGGTCGAGACCGGGTATGGGCGGAAATCGGCAGCCTCCTGTTCACCCGATTATCGGGTTGACGCCCTGCCCACCGCCATTGCCCAGGTGTTAAAAAAAAGCGCGGCCTCCCTCCATGGATGAGGCGCTCGCCATTCTCCCGGCCCGCTGGGCATCCACCCGATTTCCAGGCAAACCGCTCCATGAAATCAACGGGCGACCCTTGCTCTGGCACACCTGGAGCCAGGTTCGCCGCGCCAAACTTGTCAGCCGGGTGATCGTTGCGACCGATGACACCCGGATTGCCGAGGCGGCGGTCGGGTTTGGGGCCGAGGTGGCCTTAACCGATTCCAACCACCCCAGCGGCACCGACCGCATCGCCGAGGTTGCTCGTCGGGAAACACAAGCGGCCATCATTGTCAATGTGCAGGCCGATGAGCCGCGGATGGCTCCCGACACCATCGACCGCTTGATTGGCCTGCTTCGGGAGGATCCGAAATGCGGGATGGCCACGGCCGCGCATGGGATTCGGGAAGAGGCCGATTGGGAAAATCCCAACGTCGTAAAAGTCGTCCTCGCCGCCGATGGAACGGCCCTTTATTTCAGCCGGTCGACGATTCCCTTTCGGCGGGAAAAGGGGGGGCGACCGATGCGACGGTTGCAGCACCAAGGCATTTATGCGTTCCGGCGGCGGACCCTGCTCGATTTCGTCAGTTGGCCCCCCACGCCATTGGAGCAAGCAGAGTGCCTGGAGCAACTGCGCGCCCTCGAGCATGGGGTTCGCATTCGGGTGCTGGTCACGAAATCGGGCACACACGGAGTTGACACCTTGGACGACGCTCGAAAGATAGAGCGCGAGCTTTTATGAAATATATTTTCTTCACGGGCGGAGTGGTCAGTTCTCTAGGCAAAGGGCTCGCGGCTGCGGCGCTCGGCACTTTGTTGGAACACCGCGGGTTACGGGTGGTGCTCCAGAAATTTGATCCCTATCTGAATGTCGATCCCGGCACGATGAACCCGTTTCAACATGGGGAAGTCTATGTGCTCGACGACGGCGCCGAGACCGATCTCGACCTCGGCCATTACGAGCGTTTCACCAATACGGTCCTTACCA
>CAZSPO010000053.1:0-13438 GCA_964608775.1 uncultured Chthoniobacterales bacterium
CGGAAAAATTTTGTCTACGCCTGCGGGCGGGTCGTCGCGCATGATCGGCAGGTGAGTGGGGCGGAAGCGGAATTGATTCGGGCCATTGCAGATGCATTGGATTGCCCCGTGCCCCCTGGTGCTACCCTTGTGACGGAGTGAGAGGCTTGTGACGTCTTGGGGCTCCGCTGCTTTTCAGGGCGCACGGCTTTCCCCGGCTACCCCGTCCCAGAAACTTTGTAGGTCTTTTGGGAGTGGGAGGGTGAATTGTTGGGGGCCTTCTGGGCTAGGAAATCCGAGTTCAGCGGCATGCAACGCTTGTCGGGGGAGCTGGAGCGCCTTTTCGAGAATCGAACTCCACCCCGTTTGAATGAACGTCAGGTAATGAGTCTCATCGGGATAGAGCTTGTCGCCCACCACCGGATGCCCGGTATGGGCGGCGTGCACCCGAATTTGATGGGTGCGACCGGTGACGGGTTCGGCCTGCACAAGCGAGAACCAGCGGCCCTCACTTCCCTGCCGACTGGCGAGGGGGTGGAAGCGGGTGTGCGAAGCCGCCCCGGCTGGGTGGACCGCTTGCCGGAGCCAGACCCGGTCGGGGGGAAGCCCGCCCACCCGTCGCATCGGGGCGTCGACGATGACCTCGCTCGCTGGAAAGCGCCCGAGCACGATTGCCTGGTAGCGCTTGTGAAAATCGCCGGCCTGCATGCGGGCGGCGAACCATCGGGCGGCCTCACGGGTTTTGGCGACGAGCATCAGGCCTGAGGTTTCTCGGTCGAGCCGGTTAACGAGAGAAACCTGCCCGCCGTTAGCCAGTTCGAACGCCAACAGCTCTTGCAACCGGTCCCGGAGCGTCCCCCGATGGTGGGGTTTGCTCGGATGCACCAGGAGGCCCGCCGATTTATTGACAACCAACCAACTCTCGGCTTCGTAGACGATCTCGAAGCCGCCGGTTGGATTCGCCTCCCTCTCCCCGCCATGATTGATCTCGCGCAAGTTTCCAAGAGCTATGACACCGGCGGAGCCACCGTGCACGCTCTTGATCGGGTTGATCTGCACATTGGACCGCGCG
Source organism: uncultured Chthoniobacterales bacterium (assembly GCA_964608775.1). Classification (GTDB taxonomy): domain Bacteria; phylum Verrucomicrobiota; class Verrucomicrobiia; order Chthoniobacterales; family CAZSPO01; genus CAZSPO01. The sequence continues at coordinate 1,052 of CAZSPO010000053.1, forward strand.
AATTCGTGGCGATCACCGGGCCCAGCGGTTCAGGCAAAAGCACCTTGCTCCACCTCATGGGCGGCCTCGACCGACCGACCAGCGGCGAGGTGCATGTCGCGGGGGTCCCGCTGCATCGGGCGGGTGAAACCGATCTCACCCGGTTCCGGCGGGAGGTGATCGGGGTGGTCTTTCAATTTTTCAATCTGCTCCCAGCCATGACCGCCCGGGAAAATGTAGCGCTTCCCCTGTTGCTTCAAGGGGTCCGGGAATCCGAGGCCAATGGTCGTGCTTGCGAGTTGCTCGTTCTGACAGGGTTGGAGGGTCGGGCGGACCACTTTCCCCACGAGCTTAGCGGCGGCGAAATGCAACGCGTCGCCGTGGCCCGCGCCCTGGTCCACCGGCCTCGGCTCCTCCTGGCAGACGAACCGACCGGCAATCTCGACTCGGTCGCTGCACGCAATGTGCTTGACCTTTTTCACGAAATCGAAGCGCAATCCTTGGCGGCCATTGTCCTCGTGACCCACGATGAAACGGTCGCTGCCACTGCTCCCCGCCGCATTATCGTCCGGGATGGGCAAGTCTCCGAATCTGCACCTCACCGCTTTGAAAACTGAAATTGCCAAGTTTGAAGGCCTCCCCCTTTTCACCGACTTCAACCGTCAAGAGCTGGAGGCCTTTGTCGAGCTCACCGATCCCCTGAATTTCAAGCGGGACGCCGTCATTGTCCGACAGGATGAAAACGGCGACTGCATGTTTATCGTGATCGAAGGGAAAGTCCGGGTGGTCCACCGTCGGGACGGTCGGGAATTCCTCCTCGCCGTGCTCGAACGGGGCGATTTTTTTGGCGAGCTCGCCCTCGTTGACGAAGGCCCCCGCTCCGCCGATGTCATCGCCCTCGAGGATTGCACGATGCTCCGGATTCCCCACCCCGTGATGCGCGCGCTGGCCAGTGTCCATCCGATGGCCGCTTTCAAATTCGTCCAGGCCGTCGCCCGCGGCATGGTGCATCGGATGCGGGACGCCAACCGGCGTTACATTGACACCCTCATGGTGAAGAGCGCCTAACCGATCATGGCGTTCGATCCTGTCAAACAGCATACCGTCGAAAAACCGGTCTCCCTCACCGGGGAAGCCCTGCATACGGGAGAAAAATCGACGGTCCGCATCTGCCCGGCCCCGCCTGATACCGGCTATCTGTTCAAACGGATCGATCTACCCGACGAACCGACCGCCCTCGCCACCATTGCGAATGTCAAACAGGTCGAACGCGCCACCACCATCGTGGAAGGCCCGGTGAAAATTCATACGGTCGAACATCTCGTCGCCGCCCTCTCCGGTATGGGTATCGATAATGCCATTTTGGAAATGGACGCCAACGAACCGCCCATCGCCGATGGCAGCGCCGCGCCGTTTGTCGAGATGCTCCAAAAAGCCGGTCGCGTCGAGCAAGCGGCTTACACCCCGATCTTTGATATTCGCGAGCCGATCCACATCGAGACGGCCACCGGCTCGCTCCTCACGGTGGTTCCTTACAACGGCTTCAAAATCTCCTGCACCCAGGTCGGGCCGGACGGGCGCTTCACCCAATTCGCCTCGTTCGACATTCACCCCGACACCGTCGCCGCCGACATCGCCCCAGCCCGCACCTTCGTCTTTTACGAAGACGTCCAACCGCTGATGGACAAAGGGCTCATTCGCGGGGGAAGCTTGGAAAATGCGGTGGTGATCCGGGGCGACTCGGTGCTCAGCAAGGAAGCCCTCCGGTTCCCAGATGAATTCGTTCGTCACAAAATCCTCGATATCATCGGCGACACCGCCCTGCTCGGCCGCCGAATCCGGGGCCACATCATCGCCGTCAAACCCGGTCATGCCGCCAATGCCGAGCTCACTCGCGCCATTGGCAAGAGCTACGACCGCATGCGGACCATGGTGCCGCCCCCGGTGATTCCTAGCGGGGAAGCCGTCCTAGACGTCAACGAGGTGATGCGAATTTTGCCCCATCGCTACCCCTTCCTCATGGTCGACCGGGTCATCGGCTTTGAGGGCGAGACAAAATGTGTCGGGGTCAAATCGGTGACGATCAATGAACCCTTTTTTCAAGGCCATTTTCCCGGGCACCCCGTCATGCCAGGCGTGTTGCAAGTCGAAGCCATGGCGCAGGTCGCCAGCATTATCATGATGCGCCAGGGGGATAACGCCGGCAAAATTGGCTATTTCATGAGCGCCGACAAAGTGAAGTTTCGCAAACCAGTTCTCCCTGGCGACACCCTCTTTATCCATGTCGAACTGACCAAAGCCCGCCGTAACCTGGGCAAAGCCAGCTGCACCTGCGAGGTCAATGGTGCGCTGGTGAGCGAGGCGGAGCTGATGTTTGGTCTGATCGACCGCTGAACCTCCGCCCCCTCCTCCTGTCCCGCATGATTCATCCCAGCGCCATCCTCGATCCTTCCGCCGTGGTCGGAGCCGGGGTGCGCATCGGCCCCTACTGCGTCATCGGCCCCGGCGTCCAGCTCGGCGACGATTGCCGCCTGCACAACCATGTCGTGATCGACGGCCCCACTCGCATCGGGCGAGGCAATGAATTTTACCCCTTCGCCGCCATTGGCCATCGGAGTCAGGATCTCAAATATGCCGGGGAACCCACCGCGCTCCGGATTGGCGACGGCAATGTGTTCCGGGAGTTCTGCACCATCCACCGCTCCACCCGGCAAGGGGGCGAGACGGTGATCGGCAGCCATGGTAATTTTCTCGCTTATACCCATATCGCCCATGACTGTTTCGTTGGGGATCATGTGGTTTTTTCTAACAACGGCACCTTGGCCGGCCATGTTGAAGTCCAGGACCATGCCGTGATCAGCGGGTTTAGCGGGATACACCAATTTTGCCGGGTCGGGCGGCACGCCATCACCGGCGGTTGGTCGAAGGCCGTGCAAGATGTGCCCCCCTTTTTCATTGCCGATGGGAATCCGGCGGAAGCCCGTGGGGTGAACACCGTGGGGCTAGAACGCCGCGGGTTCGAAGAGGCCACCATCCGGATCATTAAAGAGGCTTACCGGATTCTTTATCGATCCAACCTCAACACGAGTCAGGCGGTGGAACGACTGGAAGAAAGCTTTCCGGGCTCTCCCGAGATCGGCGAACTGCTGGCCTTTATCCGCTCCAGTCAACGGGGCATTGTCCGTTGACCAATCGCGGAGCGGTTCCGGGGCAGACGTGAATGGCAGGAACTGAAGGCACGGTTCGCCAATGTTTACCCCACTGTTTCATAAAAGCGGGAAGTGATTGCGCTGCAGATTTTTGTGCAGAGCAAGGAGTGAAGGCGGGGGCGTATCCGTTGAGATACGTAACCGCCTGAACGACGAAGCTATGCGCAAAAAGATCAAGCAAGCACGACTGGTTTTATGAAACAGTGGGGTTTATTTCGGAAGCGTTCTGATGGAGGGCAAGGCCATTGGCCAAATTGGCAAGCCCGAGGTCGCACAGACACTCAATTACCTGAAAGTGACACGTTCGGAGCGTGCCTTGATCGTAAACTTTTCCGCCGCCTCGCTCGTGTAAATCCGCCTGACAAAGCGCTCATTATGGGCTCGGATTGTGAAGGGATGCTGGGTGAAGGCTGATTCGGTTTTGATAAAACAGGGGGAGTTACTCCGCTCGCACGCGGGAAAAAGTCCCACGCGGCGCTATCGATATTCAATGATCGACTCTCGGGGGAAACGCACCTTTGGCTGGGCCGCCCCCTTGTCGGATTCCGCCCGGTAACCCGCGCAGCAGAGAACGGCAGTCGTCAATTCCTCTTGTTCCAACCCGAGCAACTCGTCGTAGGCAGCCGGCTCAAATCCCTCCATTGGACAGGTGTCGACCCCCAACAAAGCGGCGGTGGTCATGAAGTTGCCAAGCGCGATGTAGGCCTGCTGGGAGGCCCATTCGAGCGCCCGATCAGCCCGGGCACCACTTACGAGATCACCGATCATCATCTTCCGAAATCCCTCTAACCGGGTCGGCTCTACGCCGCGCACTTCTGCTGTGCGAATGATGTGCCGGTCGATATCCGTGATGGCAATTTGCCGACGAACACTGAAGGCGACCAGACAAGCGCAATCGACTACCTGCCGTTGCCCCCAACTATGCTCCACCAACCGCTGCCGAAATGGGCGGTCGCGAACCACGACAAATTTCCATGGCTGCAACCCATAAGAGGAAGGCGTCAGAATCAGGGCCTCCTCCAATGCCTCCCACACGGACGGATCAATCTCCCGATCCGGGTCAAATTGCTTCACCGCGTAACGCCCTCGCAGTGCCGCCAACAACAACTCGCCAGTCAAGGTCGGTTCCATGCTCTTCCCCATAGCAGCAGCGACCCTTGGGTGAAAGGGCGATTGTCCGGACCCCTATTTTTCAGCGGGCCGCACCTCCAACGGAATACTTCGAAGCCGAGGCAGATCGGCCTCAGTCTCCAACCAAATTTGCAGCGGTGCTTCGATTGCGGAGGGAGCCCCCAGCTTCGGGGTGATCACAAGTTCCATGGCCGTCGTCTCCCCATCGGGCACGACTTCCGCTGTAAACGGATATTCCTCAGGCAGCGGCACCAGACTCACACTTCCGGGCTTCATCCCTGGAAAGGTGAGCCGCATCCGCTGGGGGGCCTTCGCATCCCAGGTCAAGAATTTCGGGGTGCGCTGGTAAAAATCGTCAAGCTCCACCCGCAGCATCAGGGTCTGAGGACGACTGCTGTATTTGTCGAAGTAAACCGAGACCCCTTTTTCTTGGGGACCGCTCCGGTGCTCAAAATGGAGAGTGGCGGCAATCGTCCCGCGACCGCCCGGGGGCACCGGGGCAGGATCGAAGGCGACGGTTGTGCATTCGCAATGGGGCAAAGCGGCGACGACCCGCAACGGTTCGGAGCCCCGATTGACGAACTGAAATTCGGCGCGGGCCGATTCATCCTCTCGGGTCGGCTTTCGCACCAGAGTATCTGTCTCCCACTCAATAAGCCCCTCCGCCCCCGATGCCGTCTGGCAGCAGGCAACCCATCCAATCAGGAGCAGGCAGAACGGACGCTTCATGGAGTGACACCGGAGAGGAGGCACGCTTCTTCAAAACTCGACGGCTTCCGCAACAACCTCGCCAGGTAAGGATCGGAATCAGGCAATTCTAACACCTGCGACACCCGTTCCGGTCGCGTGAGCCGGGTGAAGAGTAAACGGGCTATTTCTTCCATTGGAACCCTCTTTTCCCCGTAGCCATTCGGCTGGTTGCTCGACCAAAACCGGACGGCGGGTGCACCCGAGCGATCGCGTGTCATGCCGAGAAATACCACAAGGTGCCCGCGCTCATCGCGACCGACGGCTTCGGTCCAGAATATTTTCAGAAAATCCCCGGGACGAGCTCGACCGGGATCGGTGAAGCTGACACCCATGCCGGTCAGGTGAAAGAGCCGGGCGGCTCCCGGTCCGTTCGCATTCCAACAACCCCAGAATCCATGTCCATCCGGTTGGGGATCTCCGACCAATAACGCTTTTTGCACGGGCGAGCTTAAGTCCACCCGACCGGCGGCAGCGGCGCGATTCAGGACACCGAGGAGGACCAGGTAAGTGGCGCTGGAACAAAAGCTCGGGGCGGCCCGACGCGGATTGAGACGGAGCGTTCGCCCCCCCAAAGCGACCGCTGCCCGGAGACCATCAAAGGCCGGAGGAGTCGTCCCGTAATCGCCCGCTCTTGGCATGCGTTGGATTTCCTGAATCACCCAGGCATTGTAATCCTGAGCCGCCAGAGGAGCGGCGAAGAGGAGTGCGGAAAGTATAATGAGCTGCTGACCCATTGCGGGAGAGCTTATGCGCTAGGTGGCTCGGTGCAAGGGACAGAAGGGAAATAAGGGACTCAAAGGACCTACCGGATTTAAGGCTGTTCCGCAGGATTTTGGGATTGCACCGTGCGGGGAACGTGCGTAATTGGCATTTCATATCCCGCGCCTGTAGCTCAATTGGATAGAGCGTTGGCCTCCGGAGCCAAAGGTTACAGGTTCGAGCCCTGTCAGGCGCATAAAGCTTTTAAAGCTTGGGTTTCTTGAGGCTGCTATCCGGGTTCGACGATGGGAATGCAAACAGGCTCTGCCGATTTTATCGGTTTCACGAGGCGGAGCATGAGCCTTTCCTCTTGTCGACCGAATGGAGTTTGACAAGGCCCAGGGGATGTAACCGCCGCTTGCCCTTGGGGGAATTCCGTGGCTTGCTCCCCTCTTCGTTCATGTCTGATTCGTCTGCCTCCCTGCATCATGAAAGTCTGCGTCGCCGCACCTTTGCGATCATCTCGCATCCGGATGCCGGCAAAACCACGCTCACAGAGAAATTCCTCCTCTACGGCGGAGCCGTGAATCTGGCGGGATCGGTCACCGCCCGCAAAAACCAACGGGCAGCCACCTCGGATTGGATGGCCCTGGAAAAACAGCGGGGGATTTCCATCTCATCCACCGTGTTGCAATTTGAATACCGGGGGCGCCAGATCAACCTCCTCGACACCCCGGGTCACCGCGATTTTTCCGAAGACACCTACCGCGTTCTCACGGCTGTGGATGCGGCGGTCATGGTGATCGACGCAGGCAAAGGCATCGAAGATCAGACTCGAAAATTATTTGAGGTATGTCGCCAGCGCGGAGTGCCGATTTTCACCTTCATGAACAAGCTGGACCGACCGGCGCGCTCTCCACTCGCCCTGATGGATGAATTGGAGGAGGTCCTTGGCATCCAGGCTTGCGCCATCAATTGGCCGCTGGGGGATGGGGCGCATTTCCGCGGAGTCTTCGACCGACAGGCTGGGCAGGTCCATCTTTTTGAAAAAACCCCCGGTGGCGCTTACCGCGCTCCAGAGCGAGTGAGTGGCATCAACGACCCGGTGGTTGCGGATAAATTGGAGCCGGACATCCTCGACCGAGTGCGGGAAGAGCTCGAAATGCTGGACATGGCCGGATATGCCTTTGATCCCGAGGCGGTGAATGCCGGGGAGTTAAGCCCGGTCTTTTTTGGAAGTGCGGTCAATAATTTCGGGGTGCAACTATTGTTGGACGGATTTCTCGACATGGCTCCCTCCCCCCGCGGACGGCGGACGGAGCAAGGCTTAATTGAGCCAACCGATCCTAATTTTTCCGGTTTCATTTTTAAAATTCAAGCTAACATGGATCCCCGGCATCGGGATCGTATCGCGTTTGTCCGGGTGGTTTCCGGACGGTTCGAACGGGATATGAATGTGATCCACACCCGGACCGGTCGCCGGGTTCGGCTTTCCAATTCCCAGAAAATGCTGGCCCAAGATCGCGACACCGTGGATGAGGCGTTTGCCGGAGACATCATTGGGTTGGTCGGCCACGATGAATTTCTCATTGGCGATACCCTTTCCACCCGGGCCGATTTGCTCTACCGCGAAATCCCGCGGTTCGCCCCGGAATGCTTCGCTTTTCTTCACAATCCGAGCACCGCGAAATTCAAACAATTCCGCACCGGCCTGGAGCAGTTGTTAAAAGAGGGGGTCGTGCAGCAATTTCTCCGTCCGGGCGCCCTGCAACGCACCCCCCTATTGGCGGCGGTTGGCCCGCTTCAATTTGAGGTGGTGCAATATCGGTTGGAATCGGAATACGGCGCCGAATCGCGTCTCGAACAGACTGCCTGGAAGCTTGCCCGCTGGGTCGAAGGCCCCGAGGAAGTGTTGGCTTCCCTCATGCTGCCGAGCAGCGCCGCTGATGCAGAGGACGAGTCGGGCCACCGCGTCCTGCTTTTCAGCGACAGTTGGCAGCTCGACTTTTTCCGTGAGCGTAACCCGGACGCGATCCTTCACGAATTACCCCCCTCCGCCCGTCAAACCACCGCGGTCCCCTCATGAGACACGTCCTTCGCTGGCCCATTTCCTATTTGCCCGAAAAAGCAGTGCTCCGGGAAGAGGCGTTCGGCATTACCCAGGAAGCGAAGTCCGTTGATTACCCGGTTCGATTGCTCCGTTACTGGTTTGGCTATCATCTGATGCGAGAGGAGGCCACCCGACAAAAGCGGGCGATTTCCATTGCGGAAATCGGCGTTGACTCGGGGCAAATGCTCCGATTCTCGCAACTCGCCCTGAGCAAGACCGAACCAGGAGCCCCGCCTTGGTGGTCGAAGTGGTTGGCCGTTGATGTCGAAGTCCGCGAAGCCCTCCTTCGGGAAGCCGGCTACCGCCATTTTCAAACGGCCAATTTAGAAGAACCAGCCCTGCACCTGGATCAACCCTACGACGTCGCGATTGGGTTGCATGTATTCGAGCACCTTTTTCATCCTGAAATCGCCGTGCGGATGTTGGCGGAAAACCTCGCCCCGGGCGGGTTGTTAATCGGCGGATTTCCCGTGGTGCCCGATTTTTGCGTGGAGCCGCGGGAAGCAAAAATCCGGAAAACGGCACGACGTTTCGGGCATGTCAGCGTTTTCTCCCCCAAAAGGGTGCGGCGGATGTGCGAAGCCGCAGGGTGCCGAGTCGAATTCGCAGCCGGTGCATTTATGATGCGGAAAAAGGGCAGCCGGATTGAGAACTCGCCGCTTTGGCTCCGGTTCAACCTCCTCTGGGGTGCCTGCTTTCCCGCTTGGCCAGGGGAGCTTTATTGGGCGGCTCGGAAGCGAGGTTAACCCAGGAAAACTCACGGGGGGCAGACCGGTTTAGATACCGACGGTCTTGATGATTTCCTGCAGCGGAGCGTAAAATTCTTTGTGACGTGCCACGCCCCGGCGGAGGACCGGCTTCAGGTTGGTCAGGTCGCTGGTATTGAAAACAAGGTCGACCGAATAGATAAACGCGAGCATTTCATCGTTGGTCATCATACTTGGGCCGACCAACATAAAATATTGCAAACGCCGCTGGGGAGGCGGCACTTGGGTCATCTCGTAAAGCACCGGGTTGGCTGCCAATTCGCCCTCATTAAAGTTCTCCTCGATTACCACCACATCGTAGGTGAACGAGCGCAGCTTCAGAGCGATGTCGTCGATGTAAAGGCCGACATGGATCTTGTAATCGATTGAGGCGAGCTGATCGACCACCAATTCTTGAATGTCGGGTTTGTCCACACAAACGAGAGCGGTGAGATCGCCGGGTTCGAAAATATCGTTGCGAACGCTGGTTTCCATGATGGTGCAAGCCTTACTTTTTGCGGATGACCGTTTCGAGATCGAGACTGAGCCCGGAAGCTTCTTCGACCTCCTCGCCCCGTTCTTTTTTAACCTGATCGAGCGCCCGTGTCATTTTCCCTTTTTTTGTCGAGTAATTCAGGCAGGTTTCCTCTGTCACATCGCCACGGCGATAAGCTTCAATGAGGCATTGGTCGAAAGTAATCCAACCAAAGGGTTCGCTGGCTTCAATAATTTCGTAAAAGGTGCGTCCATCCACTTCGCCCAAAGCCACGGCTTCGCGGGTGCGGAGGTTGTTGCCCAGAATTTCCATCACCAGTTGGCGTCCCCCACTCTGTTTGGGGGCAAGGCGTTGGCTGACGACATAACGGAGAATGTCGGCCAATCGGATGCGCACCTGTTTTTCCTCCTCTAAATCGAACATACCCAGGATACGATTCACGCTCTGCCCAGCGTCGATGGTATGGAGCGTGCTGAGGACCAGATGACCGGTTTCAGCAGCGGTGAGCGCGATTTCCACCGTGTCCCGATCCCGCATTTCCCCCACGAGAATGACCTTGGGCGCTTGGCGAAGGGCGGCTTTCAGTCCGATGGGAAACGTTTCAAAATCGCCGCCCAACTCCCGTTGATTGAAGGTCGATTGTTTGTGCGGATGGACGAATTCAATGGGATCTTCGAGTGTGACAATATGGAAAGCCTGGTTTTCGTTAATTTCGTTAAGAACAGCGGCGAGGGTCGTGGTTTTCCCGCTCCCGGTGGCTCCGGTCACGAGGACCAGGCCGGTTCGTTCCCGGCAGATATCCTTGAAAATCGGGGGCAACCCGAGCGATTCGATGGAGGGAATCCGGCTCTCCAGTTTCCGCATGACGATGGCGTGATTGCCGCGTTGGCGGAAGATATTCACCCGGAACCGGGCCTGGTCGGCGAGGGCGTAGCTGCAATCGCAAGAGCCAAACATCAGAAGTTCGCGCAGCAGACGGCGGTTGCCCCCGATGAGATTCATGGCGATTTGCTCCGTTTGATAAGCGGTGAGCGCATCGATGGCGGGCTCTACGGCGATCGGTCGGAGTTGGCCAAACGCCTCGACTTGGAGGGGGCGTCCCACCGAAAAATTTAAGTCAGAGATGCCCTCGTAACTTTGGAGCATCGCACCAAGGATGGCGTCGAGTTCAATTCTGCGCATGGCGGGTCGGCGAGTTTAGGTCAGCGAGTTTAGAACAGCGAGTTTAGCGATTGGGTGAGCAAACAGCGATCGGCGGAGTTAGGGTCACTCCTCCCAATCATCAGGAGGTTCAGTGAGAAAGGGGCGGAACTTTTTCTTGTCCAAACATTTGTCGTAAGCTTCTTCCGGGGCGATTCGACCAGCTCGGAGGTGGTCCATGATCGCATCGTCTAGCGGGACGTTCCCCTTTTTCTTCCCGATCTGGATCATCCCGGCGACCTGATGGGTTTTCCCTTCGCGAACCAAATTTCCAATGGCGCTATCAACCACCAACACTTCCAGGGCCGCAACCCGACCGGGTTTATCCACCCGCCGGAAGAGATTCTGAGCCACCACCCCTTTGAGGGATTCCGCCAGGGTCGAACGCACCTGATTCTGTTGGCTAGCGGGAAAAATATCGATGATGCGATCGATGGTTTTCGCGGCGCTAGAGGTATGCAACGTCCCAAAGACCAAGTGCCCGGTGGCTGCCGCAGTCAGCGCCAATTCAATCGTCTCCAGATCCCGCATTTCCCCAACCAAAATAATGTCGGGATCTTCACGCAACGCCCCGCGCAAAGCGGCAGCAAACGAACGGGTGTGAATGCCCACTTCCCGATGATTGATCAGGCTTTGCTGACTCTGATGCACAAACTCGATCGGGTCTTCCACCGTGATAATGTGATCCTGACGGTTGATGTTCGCATAATCGATCATCGCCGCGAGGGTCGTCGATTTTCCTGAACCCGTCGGGCCTGTGACCAAAACCATCCCTTTCTTCAACAACGCAAACTTCTTAATGACGGGCGGCAAATGCAGCTCATCAGCGGTTAGCACTTTGCTCGGAATCAGCCGGAACACGGCGGCGATGCCATATTTTTGATTGAAAAAATTGGCCCGATACCGCGCGACCTGCGGGACTTCATAACCGAAATCGACATCCCCTGTTTCTTCAAACACCTTGATCTTGGTTTCGGGAGCGATTTCGTAAACCAACGACTTTAAATCGTCGCTATCGAGAGCGGGATAATCGACGCGCACCAGTTCCCCGTTGATTCGGAGAATCGGAGGATTCGAGGAAGAGAGATGGAGGTCGGAGGCTTTTTGCTCCGCCATTAACTTGAAGAAAGCGTCGATTCGGGCCATGCCGGAGGAAGGATTTCACGAACATTGAGGGAAGCGGCCCCATAAAGCAACGCCTATCACAAACACCTCGCCGACCCAGCCCTCATTCGGGAAAATCACAGGACCGTCGTTGACAGCCAGCCAAAATCCCTCTGCTCCAGAGTGCCAGAGCCCCAAAACCCGCTATGGCAAGACCGACCGCCCACCAGAGCCCGGACGGCGGCCCGGCCCCTGGTTGCCACTCCCCCAAAGTGCTCCCGACCCAGACCACCAAACCGACCCGAGGCAGCATGCCGACCAGCGTGCCCGCGACCATCGTCCGCCCCCCCACTCGCGCACTGGCCCCCAGCACATTGCCCAAGGCAAACGGCACCTGCGGCGGCAACCGGGCGAGCACCACCACCAGCCACCGCCGCCAAGGAGAGGCATCGAGCATTTCCTCCGCCAACCGCCGCCCCCACGCCGAACGTTCCACCCACTCTCTCAACCGGTCGGGAGCCAAACGGGCCGCTATGGCATAACCCAACGCCGTGCCCACCCCCACCGCTCCCAACCCCGCGATGAGGCCACCGCCCATTCCGTAAAGAAACCCGGCGAGCAACGAGGTCAAATGCGTCGGCATCAATGCCAGCCCGACCAAACACCCGGCGACCGCCACAAAGCCGAAGGCGGTCCACCATGGCCACCCAGTCCAGTCGCTCACTCCCTTCCCCACCAGCCCGCCGATCATCAATAACCCGAGCCCCGGCAACAGGACCGCTGCCAATGCCAACCCGCCCACCTGCCAAATCCCACTTCGGGAGGCTGTTTTCGGAGGTTTTTCCACCCGGCGATCCAAGCCGGTTCCGCTCCGGACTCAAGCGCGAACCGCTTCCAGGACTCCTCGCGCCAAAGGGAAAGGCAGAAGGGTACCAGCGCTTGTATTTTGGGATTTCATCAGCT
>CAZSPO010000054.1:0-7182 GCA_964608775.1 uncultured Chthoniobacterales bacterium
AGCGCATCGAGGTGCGGGGTGAGGGTCCGACCGCCGTAACACCCGAGATACTGGGCAGCCGTGTCGTCGGAGATGAGGAAGAGAATATTGGGGCGGGAAGGGTCGCGGGAAGCCATAGAGGCACTCTCTCCTGGTGCAGGTCACTGGGGCAAGTCCGCAACCGCACCTGCTTGCCCAGCGGCGCGGCCAGCCAGTAGGCCGGTCGTCCAAGCCGCTTGGAAATTGAATCCGCCCGTGATGCCATCGAGGTCAAGGAGCTCCCCCGCGAAATAGAGGCCGGGACAAAGCCGGCTTTCCATGCTCCGAAAATCGACCTCCCCGCAATCGACCCCGCCGCAGGTGACAAACTCCTCTTTATTCAGACTCTTCCCGCTGACGACGATTTCCTGGGCCGTGAGCGTTGTCGCCAAGGCGCGGCGACCGGGCCGGGACAGGGTATTCCAACGCGCTGCGGCAGGAATCTCCGCCGTGCGGCAGAGCTGTTCCCATAAACGCCCAGGCAACTGCCCAAAAATCTCCGAGCTCGGCAACGGCGTTTGGACCAACCGGGCGGGATAACGCTCCCGCAAATCCAGCAGCCGGGCGTCGGCTTCGGCCAATGACAGATCTGGCAGCCAATTGAGCCGGAGCGGAAAATGATAATCCCGCTCGGCCAACAACCGCGCCCCCCAAGCCGAGAGCCGGAGGACAGCCGGGCCGCTCAAGCCCCAATGCGTCACCAAGACCGGCCCGGTTTCCCGCAACGACGTGCCGGGCACCTCGACCCGGACCGGATTGACGGAGATACCGGGTAGCTCCCGCAACCACGGGAGGTCGACATGAAATGTAAAAAGGGAAGGGACTGCCGGAAAAACCCGATGCCCGAGTTCGACGGCAATCCGCGCTCCGTCCGGCACGCGACTCCCTCCGGTCGCCAGAATGAGCCGGTCACACGCCACGTCTCCCGACCCGGTTGTTTCCACAATAAATCCCCGTTTCGCCCGGAACACGCGCGTCACGGCGTCACGGGCATGCAGACGGACCCCGGCCCGGATGGCTGCTTGGTGGAGACAGGCCACGATGGTTTCCGATCGGTCCGTTACCGGAAACATCCGACCGTCCGGCTCCGTCTTGAGCGTCACCCCCCGCTCGGCGAACCAAGCCACGGTATCCGCAGCCGAGAACCGGTGGAGCGCCCCGATGAGCGGGCGTTCTCCCCGGGGAAAGCGGGTGGCAAATGGTCGGGGTTCAAACAGGGCATGGGTGACATTGCACCGGCCACCACCCGACTTCGCGACTTTGATCAAAAAATGGGAGGACTTCTCGTGGAGATCGACTTGGACCGCCGGATTCGCTTCCGCGCAGGCGATGGCAGCGAAAAATCCTGCGGCACCCCCGCCTGCGACCAGCACATGGGGGCCGGATGAAGGAGAGGGGTTGTTCACTTTTCAGCGGCAATGAAAATGCCATCCCAGGTGCCGGGAGCAGGCGGTTCCTTTAAGAGGGCTTGGACGCGGCTTAAAAGCACCCGCGACGCTTTGTCCTCGGGAGCCAGGGCCAGGGCCGATTCAAACCCGGCGAGGGCGGCGGAAAAATCTCCGCTATAATAAGCGGCCAACGCGGTTTCATACGTCGCTTTCAACCTCTCCATTTCTGGCCGGACCTCCCCTTGCCGGGCTAAGAGTTCATAGACATCGGTGCCACCCGAACGACCGACCACAGCCACCCGGTCGATCTGTCGCCAAACAAAGCGACTGCCGACGGCTTGCACGGTCGAACCGGCGGCGATGAGTCGGGTGCCGTATTGTTTATTCAACGACTCCAGCCGGGCCGCCAGGTTGGCGGTGTCGCCGACGACCGTGTAAGCAAACCGGTCGTTCGTCCCAATGTTCCCGACCAACACTTCCCCGGTCGCCATCCCGATTCGGACTCGTAAAAGCGGTTGGCCCGCTGCCTGACGCGTCGGTTCGGCGGCCACCAGTTTGTCGCGAATCATCAGGGCCGCTTCGCAAGCCTTGATCGCGTGGTCCGGCACATTCAACGGGGCATTAAAAAAGGCCAACACCCCGTCCCCGAGGAATTTGTCGAGGGTGCCCTCGTGGGTTTCCACCGCAACGGTGGCCAACTCGAAATACTCTCTCATCGTCTCCACGGTTTCGGCCGGGGTCAGTTGTTCGCTGATGCTGGTAAACCCGGCGAGATCGGCAAAAAAGATGGTTAACTCCCGTTCCGAGCCGCCCAATTCAGCCTCCTGCCCGTGGGCCAACAAGCGGCGCACCAAGGTGGTCGGCACATATTTGCTGAAGGAACGGAGTCCGGCCTTCATCCGTTCCACGCTTTCGCCCACGACCGTGATTTCCCGCACGAGCGACTGGGCTGGCGGCTGACGGGCGAGGTCAAATTGGGCCACCCGCGCGAGATCGGCGCTGATGGCAGCGAGCGGTCGGGCCATGCGGGCCGCGAGGAAAAAGGCGACCAACGTCGCCGTGAGCAAGGCACCGAAACCGGTGATCACGGTCATCCGGGCATTGCGGATGACTGAGCCGAGGAACTGGTTCTCATCGGCTGCCACCATGGTAATCACGGGGAAGCCTGGGACATCCTCGTCGCGGGCGGCGATGGCGATGAGCTTCATCCCATCGTTGCGATAGGAAAAGTGCAGCGGTTGGCCGACGGCGATTTGATCGAGCGGCTCCGGCAAGGCCGCCAGGAGGGCGCTCATCTGGGCATCGACCCCGTCGGCTCCCGGTAAATTGGAGGATTTCCCAATCACCGCCCCGGCCGGGGTGGCGAAGAGGAGGAGACGTTTGTTCTCGCGCCCCAGGGAATCAAGAAACCGACTGATGCCGTCGAGGGTGAAATCAGCGGTCACCACCCCCATCAATTCGTCGGTGATCGGCCTCCGCACGGCTTGGCTGTAAGTGATGCCGGGTTCCCCTTCCTCAAACAGATAAATGTCCGACCAGACCGGGGTCCGGGAGGCGGCTGCCGCGACGAACCACGGCTTCGTTCTGGGGTCATAGCCGTCGGGAAGCGTCCGCGAATAGGATTCGAAAGTGCCGCCCGGCAAGAGCAACCATTCCCTTGGGCGACCACCCTCCACGTCCGGGTGGGAGAGGTTGAGGATGATTTCCCCTTCCGAATTTCGCCAAGCCCCGGTGAATTGTCCGGTCGCGGCGTCGCTATAACTGAGCCAGGCCAAGTCGGGTTGGTAGCGGAGAAGCCCGCCGAGATCCGCTGCCAAACGCTCCGGCGTCTCCACCGGTAACGAGCCCTGGCGGGCTTTCGCGACAAGGCCAGCCACCATCTGGGTCGGGGGATAAAGCAGCCGCCGGGCTTCCTGCCGCATCAATTGAGCGGTCAGGTCATACTGAATGGCCTGAAGTTCCTTCAGGGACCGTAAGGAATTGGAAAACCCGATGCTCCCAATCACCGCCACCGTGACCAGGAGCGAGCCGATGACCAAAATCAGCAGGGCCGTTCGAAAACTCCGTTGTTGAGGGGCGATCATTGGGGGCGGCGGCGTGACAGCCGGAGCAGAGCAAACATTGGCGGACTTTGGGGCAGGGAGGTGCGAGGCGCAATTCACAAGTCATGCGGAAGCCCCGCATCCAGCCGTGCGAACCTCGGGACGACTCACCGCTTGTTCGAAGACCAGCAGAGCCAGCTTGCGGTCCACCCCCCAATGATAACCACCCAAGCCGCCATCCTCGCGAAACACCCGATGACACGGAATCAGACAAGCCAGCGGGTTTGCTCCCACCGCGCCTCCGACCGCTCGGGCCGCACCCGATTGACCAATGGCCTTGGCTAATCTCCCGTAGCTCACGGCCTGACCTGGCGGCACGGCCAGCAAGGCTCGCCAAACCCGCACTTGGAATGCGGACCCTCGCACCCAGGCTTGCCAGCCACCGGTTGCCCCAGGCACCGCGCCAGGCACAAAAATCTCTGCCGCCCATTCAGCCGCACGCTCCTCAGCCTTTTGCAAACAAGCTCCCGGCCAGTCGGCCTGAATCCGAGCCAGCGAATCGCTTTCCTCCCCGGGAAAACCGAGATGGCAAATCCCTCGTGGTCCCCCGGCGATCAGGCAGGGGCCGAACGGAGAATCGACCACGCCATATGCAATCTGCCATCCCCCCCCATCTCGCTTCGGTTCCCCAGGCAAAGTCACGTCGAAACGCACACGCACATCATCCCGCCGTCCAGGCCCCAACCTCCCACTCGCCCGCGCCACCTCCCAAACCGCCGCACCGCTCCGAAGCGGTTGGCGGCCTCGACCCAACGCCACAACCTGAAGAAACCGCTGTGGGCTCATTCCGGCCCATCGCGACAGGAGCCACCGAAGCTCCGCCAGACTCATTCCCGCCAGGCGAGCCAGCTCGGACGCATCGGGCAACGGCCCGACACAAGCACGAGAGAGACGAATGAGACGCACCACACTTTCGTAATCGGACATTTCAGAGAGGGGGTCAGGCAATGATGTTCGACAAAAAAAACCAAAAAACTGAGCAGTTAAATAGGGGTGCCGACCCCACAGAAACGCAAGGGAGAAATTTCCCCCTTTGACGGCCCGCCTTTTTCTGCCCACATTCCTCTCGTTTTCTCAACTCCACCTAACTATGGCCAAACCTGAAATTACCGCTTACCTGAAAACTCATTGTGGCTGGAGCCGCGGCGTTCGAGCCGTGCTAGCCAAATACGACATGCCTTACACGGAGAAGGATATTATTCAAAATCCTGCCTTCCGCTGGGAGATGGAACAAAAAAGCGGCCAACCACTTTCGCCCTGTGTGGAGGTGAATGGCCGGATGCTTCCGGACATTAGCGGGGAAGAATTGGAGGCCTTTCTCGTGCAAGAAAACCTCGTGGCTCCCAACGAGGCCGATGTCGGTGTCCCGACCAACGCGCCCTGTTCCGATGAGGAACATGCCCGCCAAGCCGGAGCGGGCGTCCGATTTCAATGGTGAAGACCGGGTTCGTCTCCTCCCCTGTTTCATGAAATCAGGGAGGGGGTGAGCCGCAGGTTTTTGTGCAGAACGCGAAATTCAGGCAGAGACCTATCCGTTGTCATACGTCACCGCATACGTCACCGCCTGAACGAAAGATTTTTCGGAAAAAGATCACGCAAACACGACTGGTTTTACGAACCATTAGGGGCTCCACAAGTCTGAAAGCGATCGCCCCGTGACCTAAGGAGGTTCCGGGGGTTTCTTTTTGCTCCTGGCATCGGGGGCGAGGTCCGAGGAAACACGCTTCCCCCGACGCACCGTTTGTGCGTGATTGCCACATGCCCAGCGACTCGGGTCATCGCGTCTTTCTCTCTGAATTTTTCCGCGACCTCCGTCACACGGGTGCGATCGCCCCTTCCTCCCCCTGGCTAGCCCGGCGACTGGTCGAAGCAGCTGACATTGACGACGGGCATCGGGTGATCGAGGTGGGGCCAGGGACCGGTGCCTTCACGACCGTGCTGGCAGACCGGGTGGCCCGACCCGAGAACCTCTTGGTCGTGGAGCGGAACCCTCGGTTCGCCTCCCATTTGCGTTATCGCTTCCCTCGTCATCGGGTGCTCACAGCCGATGCGGTCGGGCTACCCGGCTTACTCACGGAAGCGGGATGGAAAACGGGGGACCGCCTCGTCTCGGGGCTACCTTGGGCTTCTTTTTCAGCCGATTTGCAAGACCGCCTGCTGCAAGCGATGGCAGCAGCCCTTCATCCGACGGCCTGCCTCGTGACATTCGCTTATTTCGGGCCTCATTGGCTTCCCCAAGGACGGACCTTTCGAGCGAGGCTAGGGGCTGCTTTTCACGAGGTGACCACCACGCCGGTGGAATGGCTCAACCTCCCCCCGGCTTTTGTCTATGTTGCGCGGCGACCGCGAAAGCCGCTTTCCGCCCGGACCACCCTGTGAGACAATGGCCCTGATGCACCCCGGTTCGTTCACCTTCGTCCGGTCATTTCTCGTTGTTTGGTTTGCTGTCGCCTTTTCGTCTGTTGCGTCGGGCGGCACCCCCAAAATTGATCACGACCTTGTCTATCGTGAGGTCGATGGACGGGCGTTGCGGGCGGATGTTTACTATCTCTCCGGTCAGCCCGCGAAACCCCGGCCGGCCGTCCTATTTTTCCATGGCGGAGCCTGGCAATGGGGGAGCAAACGTCCCTGTCGACTCGAAGGGCTTTGCGAACATGGTTACGTTGTGGTGAGTATTGAATATCGCTTTAGCTCGGAGGCCCGCTTCCCCGCCATGCTCGAAGATTGTCGGGCGGCCGTGCGCTGGTTAAGAGAAAATGCAGCGCGCTGGCATGTGGATCCGGCCCGGATTGGCGTGGTAGGGGTCGCAGCCGGCGGTCTCCTCGCCTCGCTTACCGGCACCATGGATGATCCTCCCCCCTGCGACACCCCTCCGGCCCCCAGTAGCCGGGTGCAGGCAGTGATTCTCTTTTCCGCCCCTTCCGATCTGGAGCAGTTCGATCAAGCGGTCCGCGAACATCCCGACCGCTTTCAACTGGACAGCAAAGGTCGTCTTCCCATCTATGCGGTCGAACGGCTGCTCGGTGGAGCTGTCGCAGAAAAGTCGGGGCTTGCCCGGGAAGCCAGCTCCACCGCCCATGTCACCCCAGATGATCCCCCTTTTTTCCTGGCCCACGCGGTCAAAGATCCCCTCGTGCCCGTGGAACAATCGCTCCTTCTGCATGCGGCACTCACCGAGGCCGGTGTGCGTGCCGATTTGCGGACATGGGAAGGCTCCGGCCACGGCACAATCAGCGGGCAGATCGCTCACGCGGCCAAGCGTTTTCTCGACGAGATTCTTCAGCCATGACGCCTCCTTTCTCTGAGTCCTCGGCCCCGCATGCCGGTGAGCACGCAGCTCTGCGGGCTTCTCACGAGCAGCTCCTGGCCACCCAGGCCCTGCGGATTGAGAGCGAAAAGCACCGTTCAACCGGGCGGCTCGCGGCTGGGGTGGCCCATGAAATTCGCAATCCCCTCGCGGTTCTGCGCATGGGGTTTGACCTGCTCAGTCAGGGGGGGGAGATCCCACCGGAAGCTCGCTCCCAGCTTTTTGCAAACATGCGCCAAGCGATTGAGCGTGCCGATCAGGTGATCGAACAACTCCTCCTCTTCGCCGCCCCCCGACGACTGAACCTGGTGCCCCGCGACCTTGCGGAAATCACGCTCGCTGCCGTTGCCGCCACGCAAGGTGAAGC
>CAZSPO010000054.1:7192-13405 GCA_964608775.1 uncultured Chthoniobacterales bacterium
ACGCTCTGAGGGCCGCGATCGGCTAACGTCCGGGGTGAAGCAACGGCTGCGGGGACCCGCCTTGAAGTCAGCGTTCCGGTGGGTGAAATGCCGCCGCTGCCCCTTGATGCCAACCGGGTCGAACAAGCGCTCATTCACCTGCTGCGGAACGCGATTCAGGCCACCCCCGCCGGAGCCGCCGTCACCGTCACTCTCAGTCGACGCCACCTCGCTGGGTTGGGCCAAAATGTGGGGGCCAGCTGGATGGACCGTTTCCGCGTCGGCGATCATCTTGCTTGCGTTCACATCCAAGACGAAGGCCCCGGAATGACGCAGGCGCAGCTTGCCCAGGCGTTCGATCCCTTCTACACCACCCGCCCCACTGGAGTCGGCACGGGATTGGGCTTGACCGTCACCAAGGCGATCATTGAGATGCACGGCGGTATCGTTGACCTCCGCAACCGTGCTTCGGGCGGATTGGAGGCGACGGTTCTGTTCCGGATTTGACATGCCGATTTGACCCAATCCTCCTCCGTCACTCTCTACTCCCATCCAGCCCCCCATGAGCGATTCCCGAGACAAAGTGCGTGTGCTATTGATCGACGACGAATCGGGCTTCACCCAAACCGTGAAGCTCACCCTGGATTCCACCGGGCGCTACGACGTCGCCGAAGTCAACGACGGCACCAAGGCCGCAGCCGTCGCGCGTCGGTTCAAGCCCGACATTATCTTTTGCGATATTGTGATGCCGGAAATGGACGGCGGCGATGTGGCTGCCGCGATTCAAGCCATGCCGGAGTTGGCCAAAGTTCCCTTTGTTTTTCTTACGGCGATTGTCGCGGAATCCGAAGCTTCCAAAGGGATGATCGGCGGATTCCCTTTCCTCCCCAAACCCGTGGGGCTCGACAAGTTGACCGCTTGTATCGCCAAACAGCTCGGGCGACCCAGTTGACCTTGGCCCCATTCAACAGGGGTAATCAAGGTCGAGGCAGGAATAAGAGTCGTTCATCCTGACGGGTTTACGCCTCAGGTTCCAGCCGGGGGAACAGCGGGGTCGGTTCACCGATTGTGTGACCGGGAGGGAGACCCCCCCAGAGCTCCGCGTCGGCGAGCGAGCCTGCGTCGGACAGGTTGAGCCCGAGTTGGGTCAGCATTCTCTCAGCCGTCCCCGGCATGACAGGACGCAGGAGGAGGGCGGTGATGCGGAGCATCTCGCATAGTTCATAAAGCACGGCGTCCAACCGGTCGGCGGTGGCAGGATTCTTCGCCAGTTTCCAAGGCGCTTCGGATTCCACGAAGCCGTTGGCGAACGAGATCCAGCCCCAGACAGCAGCGAGCGCCTCGTCGAAGCGCCACGATTCCATCGCTTCCCGGTAAGCATTTATTACCATGGAACATTGCGCCCCGAGCGGCAGGGTTTCACCGGGGCGGAGCAGTTGACCCTGGCGGTAGCGGCGGGTCATGGTGAGCGAGCGATTGAGCAGGTTGCCGAGGTCGTTCGCCAAGTCCGCCTGATACCGATCCCGCAGGCGTTGTTCATTAAAATCGGCATCCTGTCCGGTCCGAATATCGCGCATCAGATAGTAGCGGACGGGGTCGACCCCGTATTGCGCAATCAGCGGGTTTGGATCGATGATGTTGCCAATGCTTTTGCTCATTTTGGCCCCATCGATATTCCACCAGCCGTGCACGACAAAATTCGGCATTTGCGCGTCGGAAAAGCCCATGCCTTTTAGCATGATCGGCCAGTAAACGCCATGGGCCGGAATCAAAATATCCTTGCCGATCACATGGGCGTCACAAGGCCAGAGACGGTCGAGTTCCGGCAGATTATCCGCCCCGGTTTCCTCCTTGAGATAACCAGCGAAGGAAAGGTAGTTCAGCAGGGCGTCAAACCAGACGTAAGTAACAAATTGAGAATCGAAAGGAAAAGGGATTCCCCAGGCCAACCGTTCCGTCGGTCGAGAAATACAGAGGTCGCCCGCAACTTTGCGAAGGGCGTTAAGAAGTTCAGTCCGGCGGAAGGCAGGAAAAATCCGCTCGGGTTGGGCTTCCAAGCGGGCGATCCACCAAGGGGCTTCGGCAGCAAGAGGAAAATAGTAATTTTCCTCTTCCAACTCGATCACCTCCCCCCACTCCGGGCCGAACGCTCCCTCGCTGTTCCTTTCTTTATCGGTGAGAAACTGCTCTTGCCGCACGCTATAAAATCCGGCGTGCGTCGCTTTGTAGAGAGTCCCGCTTTGATAGAGTCGGTCCAACACCCGAACGACAACGGCTTTATGACGGGGATCGGTGGTCTCCGCCCAGCCATCATAGGAAATCCCGAGAGTGGCCCATAGGTGGCGGAATTTGGCGGTGTTCGCAGCGGCAAAGTCAGCGGGCGAAACCCCGGCGTTCTCGGCTGATTGCTGGACCTTTTGGCCATGTTGATCGACCCCGGTCAGGAAAAAAACGCGACGCCCGGCGAGTCGTTGGTATCGAGCCATGACATCGGCCAGGATTTTCTCATAAGCATGGCCGATATGAGGCGCGGCATTGGTATAATCGATGGCAGTGGTAAGAAAGTAGGTATCTTTGGGCATAACAGGACCCCGGCAACCGGGTAGGGGACACTAGCACAACCGGTCGGACCGGCACGGAGAAAGCGGGGGGATTACCACCCGAGAACGTAAGCAAAAATGAGCGGGGCGACGATGGTTGCGTCTGACTCGATGATAAATTTGGGGGTATCGATCCCGAGTTTGCCCCAGGTAATTTTTTCATTGGGCACCGCCCCGCTGTAACTGCCGAAGCTAGTGGTGGAATCGCTGATTTGACAAAAATACCCCCAGAGCCGGGCTTTCCGCCCAAGATCCTGATGGAGCATCGGCACGACGCAGATGGGAAAATCGCCCGCAATACCGCCGCCGATCTGGAACATTCCGAGGGAGGTTTCCCGGGTCAGATTCGTGTAATAATCGGCCAACTGGATCATGGATTCGATGCCGCTGCGGACCGTCAACGGATTTTTTACGTCACCGCGAATGCAGGCGGCGGCATACATGTTGCCAAGGGTAGAATCTTCCCAGCCGGGCACGATCATCGGGAGGTTTTTTTCACAGGCGGCTAATAACCAGGAATGAGCCGGGTCGATCTGATAGCTCTTCTCTAATTTGCCAGAGCGCAGGACGCGGTAGAAGAATTCGTGGGGAAACCAACGTTCGCCGTTTGAATCAGCTTCGGTCCATTCTTCCAGCATTTCGTTTTCGATCCGCCGCATCGCTTCCATTTCCGGGATACAGGTATCCGTGACGCGATTGAGATGGCGTTTGAGTAGGCGTTGTTCGTCCTTCGGCGTGAGGTCGCGGTAGTGGGGAAGGCGTTCGTAGAAATCATGCGCGACCAAGTTAAAAACATCTTCCTCCAGATTAGCTCCCGTGCAGGAAATGAGGTGGACCTTGTCCTGGCGAATCATCTCGGCGAGGGAAAGTCCAAGCTCCGCCGTGCTCATGGCTCCGGCGAGGCAGACCATCATCCGACCACCAGCCTCAAGATGGGTGCGGTATCCCTTGGCCGCATCGACCAGAGCAGCGGCGTTGAAGTGGCGGTAATGCCGTTCGATGAAAGCGGAAACCGGCGGAGTCGGAGCCGTGTTGGGAAGCGGGCGGGAGGTGGATTTGCGGGAAGCCATGCCGAGGTTGTAGAAGAACGAGGGGAAGGCATCAAGCCCCGTCACCGGTCGCCGAGGACCGTCGCTCCACTGCGGACCGGTAGAGTTATAAGCATTTTGGATGAAGTATTGGGGTTTTTCTCCGTTTGGAGTATGCCCTCTTGGCCATGCACGACGACCCTCATTCGCGGCGGAGATTTACGGGATTTGGAGCTTGGGAACTTTTCATTCTCGGACTCTCCCTCCTCACCTTGGGTGGCATGCTCTATGATGTCATTGTTCCGCCACCGCCGGGCAAGCAATCGGTGTTCCAACATTTGGACGGGGGGATCTGCCTCTTCTTCCTGGCCGATTTTGTTCTTAACCTAGTCCGGCGCAAAGATCGGCTGGCTTATTTGCGGTGGGGTTGGATCGATTTGCTCTCCAGCATTCCCGTTGCAAACAGCCTCCGCTGGGGGCGGCTGGTCTATGTGGTTCGCATGGCCCTCATTCTGCGAGGAGCGAAGTCCGTGCAAAAGGTGGCGACGGCGGTTTTCCATGACCGCAAAACAGGCACCCTTTCGACGGCGGGCTTGGCGTTGATTGCGGTCCTGCTGACGGGGGCGGTAGTGGCTTTGCACTTCGAGCGGGACGATCCGCAGGCCACGATTCGCAGTGGCGATGACGCGCTTTGGTGGGCAGCGGTCACCATCACGACCGTCGGTTATGGCGATTATGTGCCGGTGACCATGGGGGGCCGTTTTGCCGGGGCGCTACTCATGACTTCGGGCGTCGGATTATTCGCCGTCTTTTCGGGATACCTCGCCTCGTGGCTGGTCGAGGGAACGCCGCGCAACCGGCTGGACAATACTAAGCTGGCGAAAATCGAAAAGGATCTCGCCGCGATTAAGAAAGCGCTGGAGATTCAGTCGCCCGACCGCCCCGCCTAACGCGGAGAAAAATCTAGGGAGCTCGCATGATTTTTGTCACCGCGCCCGAGTTCCCGGCATCTGCTGGGGTGACGAAAACCAGCCCTTCACCATCCCACCGGCTGGCGGTCGCGGAAAATTTGTCCGTGCAGCGAGCGGTCGGTTTCCCGGGCCAACCAGACCACCGTGTCGGCTCCTTCCTCTACCGTGCGCGGGGCGTTTGGCCCTCCCATGTCGGTCCGCACCCACCCCGGACAAACGACGTTCACTCGCACCCCAGTCCCGGTGAGCGCCGCCGCCTGTTGGATCGCCAGTCCGTGGAGCGCTAGCTTTGATAGGCAATAAGCCGGCACCTCATGCGACATGCCGTTAATCTGACCATAACCGCTTCCCAGGTGAATGATCTGTCCGTTTCCGGCCCGTCGGAGCCACGGCAAGAACGCGCAACTCACCAGCGCCGACCCGATGACGTTCGTTTCATAGGCGGCCCGCATTTTCGCTGGATCGACCGTGAGAACCGAATCGCCCGGTTCATCCGGGTAAATCGCCGCGTTGTTCACCAGCACATCGAGATGATCCACCCGCGAGCCAAACCGCTGGGCCGCCCCATCAATCGATGCTTCTTTCGTCACATCGAGGGTCAACGCCTCGACCTCGCCCCCGATGGCGGCTGCCGCGATTTCTCCCGCCGTCGGGTCGCGAACGCCAATAAAAACGCGCCATCCATGTTCCACCATTTGTCGGGCGATCTCTCGTCCGATCCCTCGATTGCCGCCTGTGATTAGGATTGTTTTTGCCATAGAAAAGAAGCCTTTGGGTGAACCATTAGGAATAAAAAGGGGTCGATGTTAGTAATCATTTTCCTGCCAGCCAATGAACGCCTCGCCCAATCGGGCCAGCACGTTGCCTGCCCGGAGCGATTGTTCGCTGGCACCCCCATGAGAAATAGCCAACTCCGCCGCCCGCCCGCAAACCCAGGCTCCGAGCCGCGCGGCGTCATAAGGCGTCAGCCCTTGGCCGATCAAGGCGGCGATCACCCCGGTCAGGACGTCGCCCATGCCGCCTGTCGCCATGCCGGGGGTGCCGGTGGTGTTCACCGACACGGGTTCGCCCGGCCCGCCCACCAAGGTCCGTGCCCCCTTCAATAAAAGCACCGCTCGCGGAAATTGCCGGAGAAAATCTTGCAGCCAAACCTGTCGCGAACGGCCAGCAGAAGGGCTGAGCCGTTCCATTTCCCCATGATGCGGCGTCAGCACCCGAGCAGCGGGGGCGGCGTGAAGCCGGGTGGGATCTTCCGCCAAAGCGGTGAGAGCATCGGCATCGATCACCATCGGGACCGGCCACCCGGCGACGGCTTCCATGACCCTCGCATCCTGGCCTCGACCCAATCCCGGGCCGATGGCGACGACCTGAAAAGCCCCCGGCTCGACCAGCGATTCCACGGGCCGAACCATCACCTCTGGCACACAGGCCGATTGCATCACTGGCAGCAAGGGTTCCGGAACAAAAAGCGTCACCAACCCGCCGCCCCCCATGACGGCGGCTTCGGCGCACAACCGGGCGGCACCGGGCAATTCCCGGCTGCCCGCGACAAGGGCCACCCGTCCCATCCGGCCTTTGTGCACATCAAAATCCCGGCGAGCCAGCAGCCCATGCCAGGCCCCCGGCAGGCAGAGA
>CAZSPO010000055.1:0-13339 GCA_964608775.1 uncultured Chthoniobacterales bacterium
GAAGCCTTCTCGGGATCAATGATCGTGCGAAATGGCGTGACTCCTTGTGATTTATTCGGGTTAGAGCGTGCTCTCGAGTATCCATGGGAAAAGTGGACGGTCTTCCTGCACCCGGAACAGGAGGAATTCGTCCGACGGTCGCAATCCGGACCTGCGCGGGTCTCTGGAACTACGCAGCATGCTGTTTTCACCGCGCTGGCATCGGTGATGCAAGCTGTTCAACATCGCCTATTTGACTTTGCCGTGGTGGATGAAGCACAAGACCTCAGCATTGCGCAACTGAAGTTTCTGGCCGCATTGGCGAAAGATCGGCCCGAAGCCCTTTTCTTTGCGGGCGACCTGGAACAACGCATTTTCCAACAACCCTTTTCTTGGAAATCACTGGGCGTCGACATCCGAGGCCGGTCCCGCAATCTCCGGGTCAATTACCGGACCTCACATCAAATACGGCAGCAGGCAGACCGGTTGCTGGGGCCTGACGTTGTGGATGCCGACGGGAATCGCCTGAGTCGGCACGACACCATTTCGGTGTTCAATGGGCCGCCGCCGGAAATCCAAAGTTTTTATCGACTATGCACCTCGCAAAAGGGCTGGAATTTCGAGCCGTCGTCGTGATGGCATGCGACGATGAAGTGATTCCCCTTCAAGACCGGATTGAATCCATCGGAGACGACGCCGATTTGCAGGAGGCTTACGATACGGAACGGCATCTCCTTTACGTGGCTTGCACAAGAGCCCGCGACCAACTCCTGCTCACCTCGCTGGAGCCCTCATCCGAGTTCCTCGATGATTTGCAGGCACAGCAATGAGCGCGGGGTCGAACGTAGAAAATATCCTTTGCCACTCTCGAAACCGATTGAAGAAAAATGTTTATAATCTACGTTTGACCCCTTTAGGCCCTCATTGACCCTGGATCTTGAGGTTATCGATCAGAAAATCAGCGGCCGATCCGGTTCCCTCTGGGCGTGCAAGACGCAAATAAAACATTCCGCCCGGCGGCACCGATGCCGCGACTGCACCTCCAAGTTTCTGGACCGCCGACCAGTGGGCTGGATTGTAAGATTGAAATTCTCCTTCGGACACAGTCCCGGTGCTGGTCAGCGTGGCCAGCGGCAGAAAGGTCGTGCCGTCGGTGGAGTAAGTCACCTCCAGCGTGGCGCTACTTCCATCGGCATCGGCATACCAGACGTCTAACGCGATGTTCCATTGGGTCAATGGGACACCGGTTTCGTTTTTTATGAGCAATGTTGTATTCAGATACGTGTTGAAGGGGGCGGCTCTTCGCGTGCCGATAAGCAGCCCGGTATTGCCCTCTGGCAGCGGTGCGGCTTCGCCCTCGGCACTTCCGCCCCGCACAAAAACCAATCCTGCTCGGACCGATTTCGGGGCTTCGGCGGTGGTGCCATTCCCGTCCATGTCGGGGCCGTGGGCCGTGGCGACGCCCTGACCGAGCCCAAAGTCTTGTTTCGGGTTTTGAACGGAAAAGGTTTCTGAATTGAGCCGCATCGAGCTCTCTTTTTCTAAGTGGAATTCGCCGGGCTCGGCCACTGCTGGGGTGTAGCTTGTCTCGGCATGATAGCTTATTACGCCCGGGATCGTGCTTTCAAAATCGAGCACCAGTTCTGTGCCGGGTGTTTGGATCTGCCAAGCGACGGCGGTCCGCCAGGTCGCACCGATGGAAGTAAGGAGGCAAAGGGTGGTGGCGAGGAGGCGCACGTTCAGGAGGGAAGGTCGGGAGGACATCATCTTCGGTTACCAGGCGGGTGCCGTTGGGACAATCGAAATTTCATAAAGCGTCTCTTTCATCAGGAATCCGGATGGACAGGTGGGGTGACTCCGGGCAGGGTATTTTCATGGTCACCCCCACGCTTTGCCTCATTGATTTGCAACCGAGACTGATTGCTGCTGTGCCCGAGGGCGAACTCCTTTTGGAGCGGGCGGTGTTCCTGTGCCGAGTCTCTATGCTTTTCCGCGTTCCCGTGTTGGCCACCGAGCAGGTGCCCACGAAACTTGGAGGGATGGCCGATGCGCTAGTCGACGAGTTACCGGATGGATTCACCCCTTTCGTGAAGGAGCGTTTTTCGGCGTTTAACGTGCTAAAACCGCACCTTCCTCCGCATGTCGAGGTGCTGTTGGCGGGGGTGGAGACGCATATTTGCGTGCGGCAAACCGCCCTCGACCTGCGGTCTGCTGGTTACAAAGTCACCCTCGTCCTCGATGCGATGGGATCCCGGATGCGGGGAGATGCGAATATTGCGGAGGAAGAGCTGCGGAGACTCAGTGTGGGCGTCGTTTCCGCTGAAGCCCTTGCTTACCATTGGTGTGGCACCTCGGTCCATCCCCAGTTTAAGGCGCTTAACGCCCTCGTGCATGATCGACCGGACGAAGTGCCATTTTAGCCGCTTGTCGGACTTCGCCCGCGCGGCTGCCGAGACCGAGGGTTTGCGTGGGATTCCGCCGCTTTTTTTGAAGCAATTTGGGTCAACCCGAATTCATCACCCCGCAGCGAGGCTTTTGAATTCCGCGACCACGCTCTGTAATGAAGCTTTGGCGTCGCCATAGAGCATCCGGCTGTTGGGCATAAGAAAGAGCTGGTTTTCTAAGCCGGAAAAACCGGTGCCCTTGCCCCGTTTCAAACAAATCACGGTGTGGGCTTCGTGGGCGTTGATGATCGGCATCCCAAAAATCGGTGAGGCCGGGTCGCGGGCGGCCGCCGGATTCACCACGTCGTTTGCGCCAATCACAATCGCGACGTCCATGGTCGCCATAACCGGGTTGATGGCGTCCATTTCCACCAGTTGCTCATACGGCACGTTGGCCTCGGCAAGGAGGACGTTCATGTGGCCGGGCATACGGCCCGCCACTGGGTGAATCGCAAACCGCACCTCGGCTCCGTTCTCCTCCAACATCTCGCTCAATTCGCGCACCACATGTTGCGCTTGAGAAACCGCCATGCCGTAGCCGGGAATGATCACGACCTGACGCGCCGCTTCGAGTAGCGCAAAAGAGTCCTCGGCAGAAATCGGTTTTAATTCGCCGTCCACCCGATTTCCCACCCCCGAACCCGCAGTCGGGGCAGCCCCAAAACCTGAGAACAAAACATTGACCAAAGAACGGTTCATCGCTTTGCACATGATGGCTGAGAGAATCACGCCGCTGGTGCCGACCAAACAGCCGGCGACGATTAGCACGTTGTTGCTAATGATAAATCCGGCCGCGCATGCGGCGAGCCCGGAGAGGCTGTTTAACGTGGCGATGACAACCGGCATATCTCCGCCCCCGATCGGCATCACAAGGGTCCAGCCGAGCACAAGCGAGAGCAGGGTGAACACGCCGAAGGCCACGAGAGCCAGGGTGGCATCCCCGGTCACGACGAAGAGCACCCCGGCAATCAGGGTTGCGATTAACATCAGGCTGTTCACCACGTTTTGACCTTTGAACATGATCGCTTTGCCACTGAGCCATTCCGCCAGTTTGCAAAAGGCGTAGACCGACCCCGTGAACGTGATCCCGCCAATCAAAATTGTGAGATAAATGACTGACGCCGTGAACGCCGGATGATCGGGGGTAACCGTGCCCCCGCGGATGCGGAAAAACTCCGCTGCCCCGACAGCGAGCGAGGCCAACCCGCCGAAGCCGTTTAGCAACGCTACCATCTCGGGCATCGCCGTCATTTTCACAAGGTGTGCGCACGCAAGCCCGATGATCGTGCCGGTAACGAGCCCGACGACGATCCATGTGTAGTCTATGACCTGCTGGTCGAGCAACGTCACGACCACCGCAATCAACATGCCGATGGCCGAGATGAGATTACCTTTCCGAGCTGTGCCTTGGCGTCCGAGCATTTTGAGCCCGGTAATAAACAGGATCGACGCGGCAATGTAAGCGGAGTTGATGAGAATATCGCGGCTCATGATTGGCCTGTCTCTTTTGGGGCCGGAGCGGGCGTTTTCTTTTTGAACATACCCAGCATCCGATCCGTCACGAAATAGCCGCCGATCACATTGATTGTTGCGAGCGTGACGGCCAGGGTGCCTAGAAGGGTCGTGATCCACGATCCGTCTTCGGCGCCGGAGGCAATGATTGCCCCGACGATGGTAATTCCGGAAATCGCATTGGAACCGGACATCAACGGCGTGTGTAACTGCGAGGGGACTTTGGCGATGAGTTCAAAGCCGAGAAAGCCCGCAAGGGTGAAAATGAAGAAGAGGAGAATGAGTTCCATGGCAGCAAAGGTTCAGTCCGATGTTTAATGAGACATCGGAGTTCAGGTGGTCGAGGGAGCAAATTGGGGGTGAACAATCGAGCCGCCGTGCGTAAGCAGGCAGCCCTTCAAAATTTCGTCGGGCGGATCAAGGCGGAACTGTTTCTGCTGTTCATCCCAGAAATGGGTAACCCAGGCTGCGAAATTTGCCGCGAGCACCTGGGTGGCATGGTAGGCCGTCGTGCCTTCGAGACAATGGTGGCCGATGATTTTGACGCCGTTGGCGGTCACGATATCCTTGCCGGGCTGGGAGCCCTCGACATTGCCCCCGCTCTCAACCGCCAGGTCGACGACCACGCTGCCGGGTTTCATCCCATCTAGCATCGTTTTTGTGATAACCCGCGGGGCGGGACGACCAAAAAGTTTCGCGGTGGTGATCACGATATCCGATTGGGCACAAAATTTCGCCATGCCGACCTGTTGTTTGGCGATCTGCTCAGGCGTGAGGGCTTTGGCGTAGCCGCCGGCGGTTTGGCCGGTTTCGCCGAGATCGATTTTCACAAATCTCGCCCCGAGCGAGCGGACCTGTTCTTCCACCACTGGTCGGGTGTCGAAGGCTTCCACCCGAGCACCGAGCCGTTTCGCCGTTGCGATCGCCTGCAAGCCTGCGACGCCGGCTCCGATGACAAAGACGCGGGCTGGCATGATCGTGCCGGCCGGGGTCATCATCATCGGAAGCGCCATTCCGAGGCGTTGCGCCGCTTCGATGACGGCTGCGTAACCGGCGAGACTGGCCTGCGAACTGAGCGCGTCCATTTTTTGTGCGAGGGTCGTGCGGGGGATCATTTCCAAACTGACCGCGCTCACCCCAGCCGAAGCAAAGGCGGCTAGCAAAGCCGGTTCGTGAAAGGGATCGAGGAAACTGAGGTGCAAAGCGCCGCGTTTCATCCGGGCGATATCGGGCAGGGTCGGCTTTGAAACGCGCAGGATCAGATCGGCCGCTGCGAGGGAGCCGGGCTGATCTTCGGTGAGCTTCACTCCTGCTTTTGCGTAATCTGTGTCGGCATAGTGGCTGGCATGTCCGAGACCGGGAGCCGCATGCAGGGTGAAACCGAGCTTCCCGAGCGCTTGCGCGGTGGCGGGGGTGAGGGCCGCACGGGGTTCATACGGGGCCGATTCAGTGGGGACGTAACAAAGCATCTGGGCAGAAGCGGAATTAAGCCGCAATAACTTGCGAAACAAACGAATTTTCCGCGCTACGGCACACGGGGGAGCGGGCTCTCGCGTGGTAGCCGTTCCCCGTTGATCTCCCCCCAGACCATCGCGTCGGCGTCAAAGACGAACCGCCCGTGAAACCAAGTGTCAGCCAGCATCAAGGGAATCCAATGACGGTCATCCGCCCACATCCGCTCATAGGGCACCGCTTCGACCGACGCCCAGAGTGGCACGGCTTCCTCGGTTTCTTCGGGGGTGCCGGAATAGTCAGGAGCCCGGAAGACATGACAACGGAGGCTGTAGCCGTCTACAAATCGGAACTCCAACAACCCCGAGGGTGTCGGGGCTAAGGGGGTGATCCTTAGTTCCTCCTGGCATTCCCGGACCGCGCACGCGGCATGGCTTTCGCCGGGCTCGATCCGACCGCCTGGGCCATTCACCTTGCCCGCACCGAGGCCCCGTTTCTTTTCGATCAAGAGAATCTGGCCGGCTTTGACCACAAAACAGAGGGTCGCTTCGTCCTGAGGAATCCAGGTCTCCCACCCGGTCGAAAGCGGTTCAGTCGTCATGGGTCTATTTCCCTTGACGATCCAGCGCGTGTCAATTCCATCGGGCTCTCGGCAAGGGGGTGCATCTCCGTTTGGGTGAAAAGAGAGCCGCCTCATTCAGCATTTTCTTCATGCACTTGATGCTGAAAATTTCCCCCGCTTGCCCATCCTGCTTCAACCCGATACAGAGATCGTTTTCTTTTGACCTGCATCGGTTCACCTTCCTTCCCATGCCGCCTTCTTCCACCGTCCGGCTTCTCCGACCGCTCCGGACATTCTTTGCTGGGTTGGGCGTTGTGTTGTTAGCCGCCTGGTTTTTTCCCGAGACGGGAGCCAAAGGGGGACTCTTGCAAACGCCATGGACGACGCAAGCGGCGGTGATGGTGATTTTCTTCGTCCAAGGCCTGCAACTTCCTTCCAACGAAATCCGGCAGGGTCTCCTAGCTTGGAAGCTGCATCTCTTTTGTCAGAGCTGGATTTTCCTCGGGGTGCCGCTGGTGGCGTTGCTTGTGGGGTGGCCGTTACGGCAGTGGATTCCTGCTGAACTTCAAGTGGGTCTGCTTTATCTCGCGTTCTTGCCGACCACCATTGCGACTAGCGCGGCTTTCACGGCGCAGGCTGGGGGCAATTCGGCGGCGGCATTGTTTAACATTTGCGCCGCCAATTTTTTCGGGCTCTTTCTCGCCCCGACCTGGTTGGCCTGGCTGCTGGCGTCGGGGGAGGCGGCCTCGCCTGATTTGGGGCCGATGTTTTTAAAAATTATTTGGCAACTCCTGCTCCCGTTCGCGTTTGGCCAACTCTGCCGGGTCCGGCTGCAGGATTGGGCGGCGGCGCGGCGGCAGGTGCTATCTCAGCTCAATACCTGGCTTATCTTTTTCATTATCTACGCGGCGCTCTGTGGGTTTCGCTTGGCTCCACCGAGCGGACAAGGGGCGGGGCTGTTGTTGGCGGCGGTCGGTTGGTCAGTGGCGTTATTGCTAGGGGTGAACGCGCTTTGCGCCCTGCATTTGCGGGCGTTGGCGTGGCCGTTGAGTTGGAAATCGGCAGCTTTTTTCGTTTCGACTCAGAAGACCTTGGCAGCCGGTCTGCCGATTGCGGGGGCGGTGATGGCGGGACGAACTGAGGGGCCCCCTCTGGCGGTGGTGATTTTGCCGCTGCTTATTTATCATATTGCTCAGTTAATTCTCGGGGCGTTTTTAATCCCGGCCTGGACCCGCCCGAAGTCAGACGAGTCGACCTAACGTCAATGCAATTCACTTCAGGCAATTTTCATCCGCAGATTAAAAGGAGGGCCACAGATTAAAAAAGTTGTCAGTCGTTTATATCCAGTCCTGTATGAAACAGGTCCGCAGAGAATCTGCGTAATCTGCGTAATCTGCGGTTAACGTTCCGCTGCTTAAGCAAACAGTATGGGGCCTAACGCGGATCAACCATTGGGGTTAGCGTCGGATGCAATCGCGCGGGGAGGAGCCGGTTTCGCGCCGGAACGCTTTGGAGAAGACGAATGGATCGGAATAGCCAAGGGCTGCCGCCACTTCGGCCACCCGATCTCCGCGGGTTTCGAGCAGGTAACGGGCTTGTTGAATCCGGCACTGCGTCTGAAACCGCCGGGGGGGGAGACCAAAGTGACGGCGGAACTCGGCGCAAAAGTGGGAGAGACTCATGCCGGCCAGCCGGGCCATCATAGTGAGAGAAAGGGCTTCGCCGGGCTGAAGTTCCAGTCGCCGTTTGACAGCCAGCAGCGCAGCGGGAGCGCGGGGAGAATATCCGGCACTGCGCTGGAGACGAATGAGCCAGTTTTCAGCCAAGTTGCGAAGCAGTCGGGGGTCGGGCTGGGGTTCGAGGGAATACTCTTCATGCACGGCCTCAAGGAAGCGTTCGGTGCCCCACGGGTCGGGGGAAGTGAGCGGGTGCCCGGGTCGGATACCATGGGCTCGTAGCAAGCGACCGACACCAGCTCCCCGCAAATGCAGCCAGGAATGGGTCCATGCCTGCCTCGGATTGCCGTAACAAGCGGTTTCCCTCGGAGCCCAACAGACCAGGGCTCCCTCGGCAAGCGGTCGGGGGGTGTCGTGGGCGTAAAACCAGGCGGGGCCATGAAAATGAATGCAGAGCCAATCCGGCAACACGCGGTGGCAATCGACCCAACCCGGCGACATGTTTTCCGCGATTCCATAAGCGCGGACATGAAACCCGGCTGGGGTCCGCTCTGTTTCGGGCGCGGTGACACGGATGATTGTGGCGGGCATACCGGAAGAATTGACAGGTTTTTCGCTGAAGCCGCCATTCCAAACCGTTTGTCGCTCTGAGAAAGTGGGAGGATGAAATTGCGCGTCGGATTTGTGGGAGCGGGGAGCATGAGCTTGCAGCACGCCAAACGGCTGGCGAAAGGGGATCAGGCTGAGGTGGTGGCGGTCTGTCATCCTCGACCGGAGCGGGCGGCGAAGTTTGTCGAGGCTCAACCCCGCTCGGTGCAGGTTTACACGGACGGGGAGGCCATGTTCGACCGGGAGAAATTGGATGCCCTCTATTTGTGCATCCCGCCCTATGCCCACACGGGATTGGCCGAGCAGGCGGCGGCCCGGGGGATTCATCTATTTTTGGAAAAGCCGCTCGCTTTAGAATGGGAAGCGGCCCGGCGGATGACGGAGGCAGCCGAGCAAGCGGGGGTGGTCACGCAAGTGGGGTTTCAATTCCGTTTCCGAGAGGGGGTGCAAGCGCTCAAACGGCTCTTGGAGAGCGGGGAAGCCGGTCGCCCGACGCTGTTCAGCGGGCGGTATTGGACAAACATGGATGGCAATTCGTGGTGGCGAGACCGGAGTCGGTCGGGGGGGCAACTGATCGAGCAGCTGATTCATCTTTACGATTTGGCCGGGCATTTTCTTGGAGAAGCCGACCTAGCCCGCACGACTGGGTATGTGGCGAACCTTTGTCACAAGGGGCGACCGGATTATACCATCGAAGATACCAGCGTGGGCGTGCAGGTGATGCGGAACGGCGGGGTGAGCGTGATCACCGGTTCTAACAATGCGTTGGCCGGTCATTACATTGGGGATTTCCGAGTTGTCTGCGAGCGGGCGCTGTTGGATTACCATTCCACCGGCCAAGGGTGGGTGAAGGCCGACCGATCCACGCTACATGTGGGAGGCGAATGCCGGGGGGAATGGGAGGAGACCGGCGACGCGACCCTCGCGTTGAATGACGATTTCATCACGGCCATCCGGGAAGGACGCCCGGCTGCCATCCCGATCCGAGAGGGGTTGCGAGCCCAGGAATGGGTGCAGGCCGTGATGGATGCATCTGGATTCTAACCGACCCTCCCAATCATCTTCTTACCTAGAAAGTTTCTCCCATCATGAAAAACATCCTCATCAATCTTCCCGCCGCCTTTTTTACCCAGGCCGAGTTGCAACCCGCTTTTGCTCGATTGGAAGCGCTGGGGCAGGTGCGGCGGACTTCGCATGACAAGGCGGACCAGATCGCGCCGGATGTGGCTTGGGCCGATGTGATTTTTATGTGGGCTTGGCCGTTCCTCGACGAGGCCTTGCTGGCCGCTTCGAAGCCGATCGATTTTATCGGTCACATTGACATGAGCCAGAAGATGGCGCGGGCCGAGCTGGGGCAGGGCATTCCGGTTTCGCTTTCCAAAGGGGGATGGTCACCTGCTGTGGCGGAATTAGCGTTGGCGTTGGTTTTGAACGGACTGCGGCGGGTGTCGGACTATCATGCCGCGATGCGGGCGGGGACTGAGCGATGGGTGCGGGCGCTCCCGGCCGACGTCGATCCTCGGGAACGGGAATTGACCGGGGCCAAGGTGGCCGTGGTCGGGTTCGGTCAGGTCGGTCGGCGGTTGGGGGAGTTGCTGGGGCCTTTCCGGACCGATCTGCATGTCGTGGATCCGTTTGTGCCGGAGGAGACGATCGCCGCCCATGGTGGCCGACGCGTGGATTTGGACGAAGCCATTGCCGCCTGCGATGTCGTGGTCTTGTGTGCGGCAGCTAACTCGGGCACCGACCATTTGCTGGATGCCAAACGGGTGGCGGCGCTCCGACCGGACGCGGTGCTGGTGAATGTTGCCCGGGCTCGGTTGATCGACATGGCGGCTTTGGTGACTCGATTGCGACAGGGGGATTTGGTGGCGGCACTGGATGTTTTCGAGAAAGAGCCGCTCGATCCGGAG
Source organism: uncultured Chthoniobacterales bacterium (assembly GCA_964608775.1). Taxonomy (GTDB): domain Bacteria; phylum Verrucomicrobiota; class Verrucomicrobiia; order Chthoniobacterales; family CAZSPO01; genus CAZSPO01. The sequence goes on from CAZSPO010000055.1 coordinate 10,148, forward strand.
GCGGAAATTCGGCAGGTGCCGAACGCTCACTTGACCCCGCACCGGGCGGGCGGCTTGATTGCCTCGGTGCAGCGGACCATCCATTTTCTGATTGATGATTACGAACGCTGGTTGGCAGGTGAACCCCGGCGGTATGCCGTGACCGAGCAGTTGGCGCCGCTGTTGGATGGGTAGCCCCCAATTTCTTGGGGAACGGACTTGCTCTCTTGGATGACCGAATGACGAGAAGCAAACTCCGTCTGTGCTGGACAAATATCGGGTGGTTCCGGTGGAGACTGAGGGCTCATAAGAGACATCGATTTGTTTGGTGGCGCTCACGAATCCGCCGCCCCTGCCGGGGCGAATCTGTTGTGAATCGGGACCGGTGGCTTGCGCGCACCGGCTAATGTCCGAGGTGCCTCCGGCACGGGAGGCGTTAACGTGCAAAGGCTTTCGGCGCGGAAGCGGGTAAAGTCCAAGGTATTTCCGGCGCGGGAGGCGTTAACGTGCAAAGGCTTTCGGCGCGGAAGCGGGTAAAGTCCAAGGTATTTCCGGCACGGGAGGCGCTAGTGTGCAAAGGCCTTCGGCGCGGAAGTGGGTAGCATCTATGGTATTTCCGGGGTGGAAGCGGCTAATGACAGCGCGGAGTATAACGCCGAAAATGACAGGAGATTAGTGGTCGGATGAGAGCTGAGACCGGGCAGCGCCGGGGAAGAGGATAAAGACCGAGATTACGATCAGCACGAGGGCCACGATCATCACCACTTGCATCGGGAGAATGGTCAGGAGACCGAATCCTAGGAAGGGAGCCAACAACCCACGCGTGCCCGTGAGGAAGGTGTGGACGGACATGTAAGAAGCCACCCGATCCGGCGGCGCGATCTTCGTCACCCAAAGGCTCCACATGACGTCGCCTCCCGAAATGGAGATCCCGAAAATCACCGCTCCAGCCCAGAGCCCGAGGGGGGTTGCTCCGGAAAAAAAGGCAAAAATGCCGAGGGCAAAACAGAGATTTAACCCCATTCTAAGCCAAAGAAAACCGAACCGATCAAAAAGCCGCCCCCAAAGAGGATTCACAATCAGCCGCGCAAGACTGGGGATCACCCCGGTGAAAAAAGCGATCTGATCGGGGGGCAATTGAATGCCGTAAGCCGGTGCAGCCAGGTATTCAATGCGCAGAGGGATCATCATGAGATTGCCGAGACCCATGAACATCCAGGAGATGAGAGCCAGCCGAAAAATTCTATCTTCTCGCACATACCGCCAGCCCCCGGAGGGTCGGGGAGCGCGACCAACTTCAGCGTGAGCTCCGTAAGGTCGGGAGGGGAGGCGCACAGCGAGTGTCCCGGCCAAGAAGAAGGCCAGACCGAGCCCTACCAACAGTGCCCGATACCAACCGAGATCGAGAGAGAGTAACCACCCGCCGAGGGCGCTGAACCCCATCACGGCCAAGACCCGGATGAAATTCGTGCTGGCGTAAAGGCGACCCCGCTCAAAGGCGGGATAATTTTCCTGGTAAATTTGGGTAAACAACGGCACCGAACAAGTGGCGCAAAGTAAAGCGGCCAGACTGCCGATAACAAACCAGGTCTCCGAACCGATGAAGGCGGTGGCGACCAAGAACAGCGCTCCCGCCTGAGCCAACCGACCCGCAGCCACCCCGCAGCGCCACCCGCGGGCTGTCACCCAAGCGAGAACCAAGGGAGCCAGAAGAAAGCCTGGGGCTTGGTTGACCGCCAGCCACGCCTTGCCGATGGAGCCGAGCGCGAAGACTTTCACGGCGATCAGAAGGAGGAAAGTCTGACCGGCCGTGTCGAAAATGCCGAGGCAAACGGCGCGCCAGCGTTCCAGACGAAACGTGGTGTCACGATCCGGATGCCCGGTGCGAATGGGGGGCCCGATCACTTCAATGGACCCCGCGGCCATGACCGCTTGGGCGTCGGAGTGGGCGCAGGGGGGGCGGTCGGTTCTGCTGCGTCCGAAGGGTATTCGACCGTAGACGGCCAGATTAACCGCCATGGCTGCCGCTTGAGCGTATCGGTCATCTCTTCGGTGTTGACGAGGGTTCGACCGAGGGTTGGTTCGAGAGAGCCAATGGCCCCCTGAACATCGCTGAGGGTGGTGTCGAGCTGGTTGGCCGCTTCCTCGATGCGTGTCAAGGTGCGGCTCACCTGTTCCCCTTCGCTCAGTTGGGCGGTGAAGGTTTCCAAGTTAGAAAATGTTTTTTGGAGCGCCCCCTCTTTGCTTGAGAGATCTTCGGCGAAAACACCGAAACGCTCCAGGGTCACCGTCAGAGCTCCGTCGCGAGCGGTGATCGCCCCGAGATTGTCCGCGAGTTCGCGGATTTGAATCAATGCTGTCGCCATCGGGCCATTCTCGCCCAGCAGACTTTCTAGCCGTTCAGCCGCCGTTTTGAGTTCGCTGAGGGCTTCTTCCGCCGATTCCGCCACTGGCCGAATGGCATCGAGCAAGGCGGGAATGGCTTCGGTGAAATCTGGGCGTCGTTCCCCTAGATACTCCGTGCCATTTTCGGCAAAACCGGCCTCGGGCGAGCCGCGCACGAAGTCGATGACCATGGAACCCAGCAGGCCCTGCTGGAGCATGACGGCGGTCGAGTCCTGGTAGATTTGATTGCCGTCATTGATCTTGGCATAGATCCGCACTTCGCATTCAGGATGGTCCTTGGGCCGTTCATCGGGAGCCAAGGGTGAGTCAATGGCTGAAACAAAGCCCACCTTGCGTCCGGCGACCATCACATTCGCCCCCTGCTGAATACCGGAGGCATTATCAAAATAGATCGAGATTTCATATTGCCGATTGAAAAAGCCGGGCACGCCGACCAGCAGGATGGTAAAGGCCACGAGGCCAAAAGTGAGTAGGGTGAGGACGGATGTGCGGATGGTATCTTTCTGAAAATTCATGCGTCGAATTCCTCGGTTGGTTCCTCGGTGATCGGCCCGGTCGTGCGGCCCTCAACAAATTGGCGCACCACTGGGTGGGTGGGTTCCCGAAACGTGTCGGGGGTGCCTGCGGCAATAATGGCGCCCTTATAGAGCATCGCCATCCGGGTCGCGATACGAAAAGCGCTCTCCATTTCATGGGTCACGATAATGCAGGTGACGCCAAGTTCGTCGGAGAGGCTGACAATGAGTTCGTCAATCACCGTGCTGCTGATTGGGTCGAGGCCGGCGGACGGTTCGTCGAAGAGGACTA
>CAZSPO010000056.1:0-11675 GCA_964608775.1 uncultured Chthoniobacterales bacterium
AAAATAAATCGCCAGCAAGACCGGCAACCCGACCATGGCAAAGTGAAAACGGGCAGCCATGGCAATCCCGGCCAGCCCGCCCGCGAGCGCGTAAGTGCTCCAACGACGGCGTGTGCGGGGATGCAACAGCAACCAAATGGCCAGCAGACAGAGCACCAACCCCATCGACTCCGTCCGCACGAAGTGGCTATATTTCACGTAGACCGGGAGGGTGGCCATGAAAACCGCTGCCCCCATCCCCACCAAGGCCGTGGTGACCCGGCGGACAATGGCGTAGGTCAGAAGAACAGAAACGGCGTAGCCGCCCAGGGTGATGCCGCGCATTAACATATGGACCCCCTGGATGTGGGCGAATGCGAAGTCGGCGGGGTGGGCGTGATCGGTCAGGCCGAACAGCAACGCCCCCATCCACCAGAGCGCCGTGAGCAAGCTGGTCAGGCTCATGAACGGGGTGCCGGGGATATCAAAAAAAGTTTGGGAAAAATCGAGCCGCAGTTGGCGGATGACTTCGTAATAAAAGACAATCTCATCGGTGTTAAACCACCAAGGGATGATCAAGGCCGACCTGATCTGCCAAAGGATGAAGCTGACGAGTCCACCGACCAACAGCCAGCCAATCAGAGCCTCGGCTGGACTTCCAGAGGAAGACGCGATGGAGCGAGGGGGGGAGTTCCCAATCATAGAAGGGCGAGCAGCCACCCGCAATCGGGCCGCTGCGGCTGATGGGCTAGTGAAGAATCGGCTGCCGATACCATCACAAAACCGATTATTATCGGAGCTTGGATCAATTCAATCCAAATTCCCCGCTGGATGGGGTCATGCCTCCATCTTTCCCCCAATATTCCTCGCATTTCTCCTCGCCGACGGAGGCCGGAATGGAAAAGATCCCTCTCATGATTAGGAAAGCCCACATCTTCCAGCTCCTCCCCGGACAAGCCGAAATCTACATTGCACGTCACAACCCCATCTGGCCCGAGTTACAAGCGGTGCTCCGGGCGCATGGGGCTCATAACTACTCCATCTTCCTCGACCGCGATTCTGGTCGACTTTTTGCCTACGTGGAAATCGAGAGTGAAGCCCGTTGGAACGCCGTCGCACAGACAGCGGTTTGCCAGCGGTGGTGGAGAGAGATGCAACCATTAATGGAGACCCACCCGGATGCCAGCCCGAAAGCCCTGGCTTTGGAGGAAGTCTTTCATCTCGACTAATCCGCCCCCGGCTTTACCCCATAGGCATCTCCCACACGACCGAACCCGAGCCCGCCGATCCGCTCGCCGTTTGCCGGGAATCTCCCGCCGGAACTCGCAGCCTCGTTTTTCCCTTTGAACTCGGGCGCGCCATTCGACGCACCATCCATCCGTGTGCCACTCGCCTCCACCAGTGAACGCCTGGAATTTAAACGCGAGAAAAATCAGGTCGTCGTCCGGTTGCCGACCCTGCGAGATTATAAGATCGTGCAACTAACATTCTCATGATCGACGCCTATCTCCACGTTGGCGACCCGCAGTTCGGCCCGGCCGCTCTCGCTTTGCGCGAGCTCGACCGCTATCGCATCTTCGCGGGCAACATCGTGCTGCCGCCTGCATCGCTTCACTTTACGCAAAAGCGTCGCGGACGAGTTGGGCTTGTTCCTGTTTGTGCGCCGCGAGGGAGCCGACAGCCGGGCTGGAGCTGCGGTCGCGTCCAGCATAACGAAAGCGGGTACCGGTCAGCTGTTCGAGCACCGGTTCGATGAAGCTCCATGCCCCCATATTTTGGGATTCTTCCTGGCACCAGACCCAGGTAGACGCGTTTGGGTAACGACCGAGCGCCGCCCGGATTTTTTCCTCAGCCACGGGATAGAGTTGTTCCAACCGGACGATAGCGGTGCCGGTGAGGGCTTCGCTTTGCCGATGCATGAAGAGGTCGTAATAAACTTTGCCGCTGCAAAGAATCACCCGTTCGATGGTCGATGGGTCGGTCACGGTCGGGTCGGGTAGAATTTCCGAGAAATGGCCGGTGGTAAAGTCCTCGGTGGTCGACACAGCCAACTCGGAGCGGAGCAGACTTTTCGGGGTCATTAGGATTAGCGGTTTGCGGAAAGGCCGCTTCATTTGACGCCGAAGCAGATGAAAATATTGGGCGGGGGTGGTGCAATTGCAGACCTGAATATTATCTTCGGCACAGAGTTGCAGGAACCGCTCGAGCCGGGCAGAGGAATGCTCAGGCCCTTGACCTTCATAACCGTGGGGCAGGAGCATGACAATCCCGCTGGGCCGTTGCCATTTGGACTCGGCGGATGTAATAAACTGATCGATGATCACTTGGGCTCCATTCGCAAAGTCGCCAAATTGCGCTTCCCAGAGACAGAGCATGGAGGGGTATTCGAGGGAATAGCCGTAGTCAAACCCGAGGACAGCAGCTTCGCTCAGCAGGCTGTTGTAAACGCAGAAGCGGGCTTGATTTTCGGAGAGGTTAAGCAATGGGATGTAACGTTCGCGGGTGAGGGAGTCATAGAGCACCGAATGGCGTTGGGAAAAAGTGCCGCGGCGGCTGTCCTGACCGCTGAGACGCACTGGAGTTCCTTCCAATAGAAGCGAGCCGAAGGCGAGAGATTCGGCATACGCCCAATCGAACGGTCCGCCTTGTTCGTGAATCCGTTGGCGTCGCTCCAAGAGCATCCTTTTTACCTTGGGCTGCACGTTAAAAGTGGCTGGGACGGTTGTGAGTGCTTCCACGATCCGGGCGAGGGTAGCGGGCTCGATCGCGGTCGGAACGGTGTCATGCTGATATTTAGGTTGGAAAACAGCGTTGGACTCGATGAAGGCCAGCCGCCCATTTTGCTGCGCCCGCTTTTCGGCCTCTTTCACGTCTCGCTGATGCCCGTCGAGGAGACTTTCGAAATCTTGCAACAACGCCCCGGCTTCCTCCGGGGTAAGCGAACCCTCTGCCACCAGGGCATCGCGAAAAAGGTTGGCCACGGAAGGTTTGGACTCGATGATTTTGTAAAGGTTCGGCTGAGTAAATGCAGGTTCGTCCCCTTCGTTGTGACCGTGGCGACGGTAGCAATAGAGATCGATCACCACGTCGCGCCCAAAAGTTTGGCGGAATTCCAAGGCCAACTCGGCGATGAAGGCGGTGGCAATCGGGTCGTCGCCATTCACATGAAAAATCGGGGCCTCGATCATTTTGGCGACATCGGTGCAATAGAGAGTGGAACGGGCGTCAGCCGGAAGGGTGGTGAACCCAATCTGGTTGTTAATAATGACATGCAACGTGCCGCCGGTGCGATAGCCGGGGAGTTGGGAAAAATTAAGGACTTCTGCCACGATTCCCTGGCCGGCGAAGGCCGCGTCGCCATGGAGCAGAATCGGAATGACTTTTCGGCGGTCTTGAGAATCGTCGAGGATTCGTTGCCGAGCCCGGGCTTTCCCCTGCACCACGGGATCAACGGCTTCGAGATGGCTTGGGTTAGGGGCGAGGGAAATGCGGATTTCATCGCCCGACGCTGTGGTGCGGATGGTTTCGTAACCGAGATGGTATTTCACATCCCCATCGCCAGCGACCAGGTCGGGTACGTAATTTTCTGAAAATTCAGTGAAAAGGGCGCGGTAGGATTTGCGAAGAAAATTCGTGAGGATATTTAACCGACCGCGGTGAGCCATCCCCATGGCGATTTCTTTTGCCCCATGGGCTGGGCAGCGCTCCAGGATGGTTTCGAGAATAACCATGACGGTTTCTCCTCCTTCGAGGGAAAACCGTTTTTGACCAATATACCGGATATGAAGAAACCGTTCAAACGTCTCGGCCTCCATCAGGTGGTGGAGAAGTTGCTTTTTCGCATCGGGAGAAACGCTGGCTGACCCCGGTCGGTTTTCAATGCGGTCCCGGACCCAATTTCGGATGCGGGTATTTTGGATATGCATGAACTCAGCCCCGATGGTGGCGCAATAGGTAGCCCGCAGGGAGTCGACCATTTCTCGCAAGGTCATTTGTTGGTTGCCGAGATAAAACTTGGAGCTGACGAGGAGGTCGAGGTCGCTCTCGGAAAAGCCGAGTTCTTCTAGATCGAGGAGGGGCTGGGCGGGACGCGGTTCCCCCAAAGGATCAATGGCCGCGATGGTGTGGCCGAGGGTGCGATAAGCGTAAACCAGGCTGTCCACCCGGGTTTGCAACGAGCTGCTCGTATCGATGGTGGTCGAGGGCGGGGCGTAATCGACCGAGGAGCGGGGAGCGACTCCATTGGAGGATTGTCGGGCATGGCCAAATTCAAACCCTTCAAAAAATGCTTGCCATTGGGGTTCAACGGCGTGGGGATCGCTCTGCCAGCGGGCGTAGTTTTCTTCAAGCAAACTGGCGTTGTAATGGGTCGCGAAGGTCGGTCTCATGCAAGAAAGCAGTTCAAAACAAGCCCCAATGTCGGGTGGGAGAGCGTCCGGTTTCGGCTGGATAGAGGTTCGGCTTGACGCCAGGAGATCATCGGGATGTTCAGTCGGTTCATGATGGCACCCCATGCATCGGGGTTGGAATTTTGGCAGGACCAGTGTAGCGATGTAGCCATGTCCTGGCACCTTGGATTAAATCCCGCCATTCGGCAAGCGGCCACTCCCGTCCTTTTTCTGGCCCTTTTGTTCACGGCTGGTAGCAGCGGGTTGGCCGATGATACGGCCCCCCATCCGGCCGATATCGCGATGGTGGAAGCGGTTGGAAAAGCCCTACCGGCCGTGGTCAATATCAACACCGAAGAGATCACCCGAGCCCGCATGAGTCCCTTGGACGCCGCTTTTTATGATTACTTCGGTCAGGGTGCCACGCGTCCGAGCGGGGAGGGGGAGCAACGACGAGTGCAGAGCTTGGGGTCGGGATTTTTCATCGATCAAGCCGGGTATATTCTCACAAATTACCATGTCGTCGCTCGGGCGGCGGAGGGCCGTATCCATATCACCACCCAGGGGCAACAGAGTTTCGACGCTCGCTTCATTACCGGAGATCCTCATACGGATCTTGCTTTGCTGCAGGTTATTGGGAGCGAACCGTTTCCTTTCATCAGCACGGCCGACGTCTCGCCTAACCATCTGGGCCAGACTGTCATCGTCCTCGGGAACCCCCTCGGCATCGGAAACACCATCACCCGGGGCGTCTTAAGCGGGCTCGGGCGAGAGGTGGTTATCGATGACATCCGATACTCGAATCTCGTCCAGACCGATGCCGCCATTAACCCGGGCAACAGCGGCGGGCCAATGATTGACCTGAACGGCAAACTGGTCGGGGTGAGCAGTGTGAAAATGGCTTACACCCCGCAGGGGGTACCCGCCCAGGGCATCGGATTCGCGATTCCCGCCCAGACGGCTCGCAGCAAGCTTTCGCAGTTCCTAATGACGGCCAGTCGATTGAAAGAATCGCAGGCGGCCCAACCGGTCTCCTCCGCCTGGGTTTATTTTGGCATGCACCTCAAAGACTTAGAGGCTAATGGTAGCACGGGGCCGGTGGTCGTCCAACTCGATCCCGCTGGCCCCGCCGAACGAGCCGGGCTCGAACCAGGCATGCGGATCGATGCCATCGGCAAATACCCGGTCGAAAGCAGTGCCGCGCTCGAAGAACTCTTGAGCCGGGTCCGACAAGGAGTGGTGGTCGACTTCGCCGTCGCGCCAATCGGCTCCGGCCCAGGCAAGAACGGCTTGATCCGAATGACCGCCCGTTGATTTTCCTTGTCGCCCCCGCTAGAAGGCTCTAGGCCCGCTCGATTTCCCGATGTTTCCCCATGATCCAGGTCCAGCATCTCTCTAAACGTTACGCCGCCCAAACCGCGATTCACGATCTCTCTTTCGAAGTTGGCAAAGGCGAGATCGTCGGATTTCTTGGCCCCAACGGAGCCGGTAAAAGCACCACCATGCGGATTTTGGCCAGCTATTTACCGGCCACTTCCGGCACCGCCCGCATCGCGGGGTTTGATGTGTTCGATCAATCACTCGAGGCCCGTCGGCGGATCGGTTATATGCCGGAAAATGTCCCGCTTTATATGGAAATGCGGGTGCGGGAATATTTGGCTTACCGGGCCAAATTAAAAGGGGTGCCGACGAAGAAGGTCCGGCATCGGGTGGCAGAGGTGGAAGACCTTTGCAATCTGCGGGAGGTATCCCGCAAGCTAATCGGCACCCTATCGAAAGGTTACCGCCAACGGGTGGCACTCGCCGACGCGATGGTGCATGAACCGGAGTTGCTCATTTTAGATGAACCCACCATCGGACTCGACCCAAACCAAATTCGGCAGGTGCGGGATTTAATCAAGCAGCTCGGGGAAAAACACACGATTCTCCTGTCAACCCACATTTTGCCGGAAGTGGAAATGACCTGCGGACGAGTGCTCATTATTAACAAAGGCCGGATCGAAGCCTCCGACACCCCGCAAGCGCTCCTCGAACGAATCCGCACAGCGGGCGCGGTCCGGTTTGAAATTAAACCCGGCACGGTTGACCCCCTCCCCGCAATTACCGCCATCGAAGGGGTCCGGGAAGCCGCCGCTACTCCAGATGGCGAATGGGTCCGAGTCGACTTGCGGATCGAGGCGAAGCGGGATCTGCGAGAAGAGCTCCATCAGCTGGCCGTTGCCAAAGGTTGGCCGGTCCGCGAATTAAGCCGCAGCCGGGCCACCTTGGAGGATGTCTTTGTCGAGCTAACCCAATCGGATATTGTCTGACCGTTTTATTCCCAGGCCATGCGCACATTCTTCATTCTGTTTCAACGTGAGGTGATGACTTTCTTTCAAGGAGCCTTGGGTTACATCGTCCTCTTCTTCCTGCTCTTGCTCACCGGTTTTAACTTCCTCTTTAGCCTCGGCTGGCTCAACGGTCGTCCGACCGAAGTTACGTTGGTCGAGGTCTTTTTTAACACCGCCATTTTTTGGATCGGCTACGTGCTGGTCTTCCCCTTGCTCACCATGCGGGCCTTTTCCGAAGAATTTAAAATGGGCACGATCGAACCCCTCATGACAGCCCCTGTCACCGATCTGCAGGTGGTGGCTGCCAAATTCTGCGGGATCCTCGCCTTTTATATCATCGTTTGGATTCCGAGCCTTTTTTACTTTCGCATTTTCGAAATGGTCACCGCCGAACAAGTGGCGGTCTCAGCTGGGCCTTATCTCGGCAGCTATTTGCTCCTGCTTCTGCTCGGAATGTTTTTTATCTCCATCGGTCTGCTCGCCTCGGTTCTTACCCAGAATCAGATTGTCGCCGCCGTGATTGCGTTGTTTGCCATCCTCTTCGTTTTCTGCGCCGGCTTCCTCGTCTTCGTCACGGTGAACGCTTCGCCAGCGCTCCAGGAATTGGCGGCTTATTTCTCCACGGTCGAACATATGGCCGACTTCTCCCGCGGCATCCTCGATAGTCGACCGGTGATTTTCTATCTCTCGGCTACCTTTCTCTTGCTAGCGGTGACCTTTCAATTTTTCCAAGCCCGCCGCTGGCGCTCCTGAATCCGCCCTGCTTGACTGCCCATGACCCGAGAACCCGATACCTCCCCCGCCCCACGCCGGATCAAGCGCATGCAGATCGGGGTGAATGTAATCACCCAAATTGCACTCCTGACGTTCATCCTGATCGTCATCAACGTCCTCGGTTTTCATTATTACAAACGCTGGAATTTCTCACTTGGCGAACAAAACGATCTCTCCGACAAGACTCGTCAAGTGCTTGCCTCTCTCTCCGAGCCGCTCACGCTCTCCGTGATCCTTCCCGCACAAGGGTTTCCGATGATCGCCGAGACCCAGAATCTGCTCGAAGAATATAAACACGCAGGACGCCCTCATGTCCGGGTCGATATTCTCGATACTTACAAAGATTTTGCCCGTGTCACTGCTCTCCAGGGCGAACATAATTTTAGCGAGAGCGAGAGTATTATCATCGTCTCCTATGCAGGTCGAAGCAAGATCGTCGAAGGAATGGACCTCTTTTCCGTCGATGCCAGCATGGCCATGTTCGGCGAACAACCGCAGGTCACGGCCTTCTTGGGCGAACAAAAAATCACCGGGGCAATTCTGGAAGTCGTCGAAGGTCGACGACCGGTGGTTTACTACACCCAAGGCCATCTTGAACCGGCTCTCGTAGCCGAACCGCCACTTGGGTTGTTCCATGTCTATCTGGACCGGGATAACATCGGCACCGAACCGCTGACACTCGCTTCCACCGACCAGGTGCCGGAGGAGGCGGCGATGGTGGCGATCTTTGCGCCACAATATGATTTCACGGACCGCGACCTCGAGTTGCTCGGGCGTTATTGGGAACATGGCGGTCGGTTGTTTGTTGCGCTCGACCCGGAACCAAACACCCCGAAACTCGACGCGTTCCTCGCCGCTCGCGGAATCACTCCGCATGGGGATCGCGTGTTGCAACCAGTCGCCATCGACGACCAAACCAGCCTGGTCTTCGACCAGGTGCCCGGCGTGTTTGAGTCGGGAAGTCCGATCACGGAAAAACTGGTGGGAGCCGCTGGTGTCTTGACCCGTGGCACCCAATCACTCGGTCTCCCACAACCCGATGCCCAGAAAGGCTGGGAAATCCAAAGCCTGATCCAAGCCCCCCCCGGCTTTTGGGGGGAAGTCAATCACACGGCTATCCAAGAGGAGGGATTGATCTTCGAGGAAGGGGTCGATTTCGGCGAACCGCTGACCCTCGCCGCCTCGGTGCGAAAAGCGGGCGTCGATGATCCGCGAGTCTCCCTCGGAGGAGCCCGCATGGTTGTGGTTGGTAACGGCCGCTTCTTGGACGAATCCGACCTCGTCGAACCCAACCTCGTCTTTGCCATCGCTGCCGTGAACTGGCTCACCGACCGGGAAGCTTTTATCGGAATCCCCCCTCGCGAGATGAAAAATTTCGTGCTTCGCGTTTCCTCTGACCAATTTTGGAATATTACCTATCTCGTTATCCTGGCCATCCCCGGACTCGCTCTCGCCCTCGGCGTGATGGTCTGGTGGAATCGTCGCCATTAACCCCGCTTGACCCTCCCCCTTATCATGAAGACCAAGTCCACTTGGATTCTCGCCCTGGTCGCTCTGGCCGTAGCCGGAATGGCTTGGCTGCTCATCAACAAGGTGCCCACGACCCGAGATCGCGAAGGAGGGCGCGATTTGCTGGCCTTTGACCGGGATGCCGCCACGACCGTGACCTTGAAAAATGACGGGGCGACTCTCGTGCTGAGCAAGCGTGGAAGCCGCTGGCAGCTCACCTCCCCGTTAGAAGCCGACGCCGATCCCTCCCGACTCAATGACCTGCTCAATGCCGCTGAATTTCTCCGTATTCATCAGGAAATCCCAGCCGATGCGGTGCGCGATACCCCGTCGCTCCTGACCGATTACGGCTTGGACGCGCCCGCAGAGACGGTGACCATCGAGTCGAACGGCAAAATGGTGACCGTGCAATTTGGCAAAGAAACCGCCCTCCCCGGACGCCTCTACGCCCGATTGGCAGGGCGCGACGCGGTTTATGTGGTCGATGCCTCCTTGCGCGATCTCGCACGGTTAAGCGCGGATGAGTATCGCGATCGCCGGTTCCTCAACGTCGCCCCGCCCGCAGTGCAATCCGTCACGCTCGAAACCGGAGGGCAATCGATGACGTTTGTCCGCGATGGCGATCAATGGAAAATGACGCGCCCCTTCACCGCTCGGGCGGACCGGGAACGTTTGGAGGATTGGCTTAGCGATCTGGCGACGTCCCAAATCGGAGTCTTCACGCAAACGCCCGCCGAAGGAGCCAAGGGGGATGGCCTCGCCACCCCGCCACTGGTGGTCCGACTCACCAGCGATGAGCAGGAAACTCCTATCGTGGTGGAATTCGGTGGCCCCGCCCCGGAGTTGCCACCGCCGCCTCCTTCGGAATTTGACGACCCGAATGCGCCGCCACCCGGCCCGATCCCCCAGGTGTTTGCCCGGGCAACGGACCAACCTTTTGTCGTTACCGTCCCGGCAGACCTGCTTGAAATTAAGGTCAACGCTCCCGATTCGCTCCGCGACCACCAGTTGGCACCGGTCAATCTTGATCTGGTCGATCGGGTGCGCGTGACGCCTGATAAACTACCGCCCTATCTTTTGGAACGGGCCGGGGAGGGTTGGCAGGTGGCGGGTGAATCCCCTCTCGCTGCCGATCCGGCAGAGGTCGCCCGGTTTCTCGAAACGGTGACCCGCACGCAGGGGCAGGCGTTTTTGCCGCCAGACACGCCCGAGCTAGCCTTGTTCACCTCGCCGGTGGTGGCGGTGGCGCTCCTGGCTTACAGCGAGGGGCCGACCGCTGAGGCAGGGCCAGGGGAGCAGCCGGTGGCGAATCTTGAGTTCGCTAGGGACGAGAAAGCAGCATACGCCCGAGTAGAAGGAGAACCGGGCATCCTGGTCCTCGCCCCAGAGATTCTGGAGCGGCTGCCGTTGTCGGGCCTGGCTTTCCAACGGTTGGCCCTGGCGGAATTTGCTCCGGACAAACTGACTTCTCTCACCCGCCAGATGGGGACCAGCCAAATTCAATTGGCTCACACGGATCAGGGATGGCGACTGACCGAAGGAGAGGGAGTGCTCGATCTGGCGGCTGCCGATTCTCTCGCGACCGCGTTAAGCAAGTTGCGGGCAGTCCGTTGGGTCGGATTGGAACAAGCAGACATGGGATTTGAGCATCCTACAGCCCTCCTGCGCTTTTCTGTCGGCGATGCCCCGGCCCGGACGTTGACGCTCGGTGCCCGCGACGACAATGGCATGACTTACGGCAAACTCAGTGACCGCCAAGGGGTGTTCCTTCTGAACCGACCCGACACGGAAATTTTGCAAAGTCCGCTCCTGCAATCATCAGAAGCGCCCCCAGCTCATCCTGCCACCCCCGCCAACACGGCGGTCGGGAAATCCGAGTAACGCGGCTTCCAACCCGTCGCCCGAAGCCGGGTGTTCGCAATTCGTTTATTGCTCGATCCTCGTCGTTTGCCGGTCGAAGCCGGACCTTCCGGCGGAAGCGGCTGCCGGTAATGCTGCGACAAAAAAGTATAAATTTCGCGCTGCGTCATCGGGCGGTCGTCGGCCAGGTTAAAAATGCCAACCTCTCCCCGAGCGATCAGATGCAGGAGAGCGGCGGCGGCATCGTCCCGGTGCGCTTGATTGATCCACCGATGGCCTCCTGCCTCGATCACGGCGGTGCCCTCTTGGAATTTGCGGATTAATACCGAGCGCCCAGGGCCGTAAAGCCCAGCCATCCGAACCGCCAGCCCTCCGCCACGCATCGCTTCCGCTTCCGCCGCGAGCAACACCCGGCCCGTGGCAGCCGGGGGGTCGGCCAGGTCGGTTTCCCTGACCCATTCGCCTCCCCGCTGTCCATACACGGAAGTGCTGCCCACGAATGCCACCCGACTACCCGTCGCCACCAAATTCGCTACCCCCCCGCGATAAAGCCGTTCGTAATCCTCAGGCGACCCGCCACGCGTGCTCACAGCGCAAACCAGCCAGTCAAAGGGCCCATGCTCGCCCACAAAGCCCGAGACAGCCCCGGCCTCGGTCACGTCAAGTTGCACAGTGGAAAACGCAGCGAAATGCGGCTCAGGCAGGGAATGCGTGGTCCCCACCACCTGCCAACCGCTGGCAACCGCCTGCTCCGCAACGGCGCTCCCCAGGTAACCGAGCCCGATCACGGCGATCCGACGTTTAAACGGTGAGCGGTTGGTCGGCATAAATCGTG
>CAZSPO010000056.1:11685-13140 GCA_964608775.1 uncultured Chthoniobacterales bacterium
TACCACTTCCTCCCCAACATACAAGGCGCAGATTTGCCCCGGTGTCAGCGCCCGTTGTGGCGTGTGAAAAATCAGTCGGGCGGTCGTCTCGCTCGTCCGCTCAAAGTCGGCACTCGTCAGCGGAGCCCGATAACGAGGGCGGGCCAGCACTTCGCAACGGTCCGGCAAACGGTCGCTCAGCCAGGAAAGGTCAACCAACTCGGCCTGAGAAGCAAATAAACCGGGCGTCTCCGGTCGGTCGAACCCCACGATCAACGCATTCGTCTCCGACCGCTTTTCCACCACCACAAACGCTTCGTGCGGCGTGTTAGAAGCCACCCCCAACCCACGTCGCTGCCCGATCGTGTAGAGATGCAGCCCCCGATGCTCCCCCACCACCCGCCCCTCAGTGGTGCGAATCTCCCCCGGCGCATCGGGAACGTAAGCCCGCAAAAAATCAGTCATCCGCACCTGCCCAATGAAACAAATCCCCTGGCTGTCCTTCTTCGTCGCGGTCTCCAACCTCAACTCAGTCGCCACAGCGCGCACCTCCGATTTAAGCAGATCGCCCACGGGAAAATGGGCGGCGGCCAGCGGTTCCTGACCCAGCAACGCCAGAAAATAACTCTGATCCTTGGCGGTATCCCGCCCCGCCAACAGGTGGCATCGCCCATCTGCATCCCGCCGAATACGGGCGTAATGGCCGGTGGCAATTTCTTCGAACCCTTCCGCCCGGGCGTAAGCAAGGAAAGCCCCAAATTTAATCTCCCGGTTGCACATCACATCGGGGTTCGGAGTAATCCCCTCGCGATACCCAGCCAACAAATAATCAACCACCCGTTCCCGATATTCCTCCATGAAATTCACCACGCGAAACGGAATCCCGAGCTGCTCCGCCACGGCCGATGCATCGGCGATATCCTGTTGCCACGGGCAATCACCGAGAATGTTTTCCTCGTTGATCCAGTTTTTCATATAAGCCCCCTCGACCTCAAAACCGGCCCGCACAAGCAAGGCAGCGGCGACCGAGCTGTCGACGCCACCCGACAAAGCGGTTAAGACACGAGCCTTCATAACCGATCGTATAGCACACCTTTCCTCGAAACGGTAGCCCGGATCCCCCACAGCAAAGAAATGCCAGGAGGCGTTCCCTATCGCGCCGGATGTCATCGGTTAAATGATCAGAAACAAAACGCGCCTCGGATCGATTCAGCCACACCCGATTTCCAAGCAACCCTTTCAGAACCCCCGTGTGACAACCAGATCATAGTAAGAAAAGGAAAGGGCAACAAAGAACGAGGCACCATGCTGCCGAGAGCGGCCAGAGAGCCGCTCATAGGCCCCCTTCAAACTGTCCGGGAATCTCACCACAACCTCTTCCTCCCATCGCCATCCCAATTCGTTCCACCATCCTGTCCAACGGACTGCGCGTCGACTCCCTCTGGTCCTCCATCACATCAGCACCATCTTCCGCAC
>CAZSPO010000057.1:0-12390 GCA_964608775.1 uncultured Chthoniobacterales bacterium
GACGCCCCGCACGCACGCTGGACCGGCCGCTCAGGCGACATGATACGTCTGATTCGGCGGATATTCAACGGCTTGGGAGGAAACCGACCCAATCCGGCGGCACGCCCGCCGGGGCGAAAAAGGGGGCAATCAACACCACCCGCCCGACATCCGCCCGGTGCTGGGCAATCCAAGCGGCCGTGGTGCCATTGACGGAAAGGCCGAGCACCGTCACCCGTTTGCCAAGGGCGTGAGCCAGGTCGACCGCCTGGTTGGCGCTGTCGAGAATCGCTTGGCCATCCATCAACTTCTGGCTGGCTGCGTGTTCCTCGACAAACCCGTGGTAGGGCGTGCGGGGGATCAGCACGTTGGCTCCGGCGGCAAACAGCATCTCGCCAAATTCTCGGAATTGCGCCGGGCAATTCGTCAGGCCGTGGAGAAGCACATAGACTTCCTCAGTAGGGTGCCCATGATCCAGCACGGTCCCTTGGCACTCGGGCAGGATACCTTCGGGAGCCGCTTGTTGTAATTTCGCGATCATCGCCTGTGCCGCCTCGTAACCTTCCACTGGCTTGCTTCTGAGCACGAGATCGGAGCCGGTGAGCGGCCAGAGGGCCATCCCAAGGAGAACGAGTAACAAGAGGACGATCAGCCCTAAAAAAAGGAAAAAAACCCGTCGGAACCAGGGGAGCAAAGCAGGCGGCATACGGGCTTTTACAAAGGTTGATCGGTTTCTGCCCGCAGAATATCGTCCAAGGTTTCCCGGCGGGAAATCAGTCGGACCAAACCGTCCGCTTCGATCCAAACCTGCGGGGCGCGCCCAATCGAATTATACTGGCTGGCCATGGCATATCCGTAAGCGCCGCCATCATGTAGGCAAAGTAAATCACCGGTCTGCGGACGGGGCAGCAGGCGAGGTTCGAGCAATTCATCTGCCCCGCGAGTGAAGACATCCCCGCTTTCGCACAACGGCCCGGCCACACAGAGCGGTTCGAGCGGCCCGCCTGATCGTGCCGGGATCGTGATCGCATGATGGCTCCCATACATCGCCGGGCGGACCAGGTCGGTGAATCCCGCGTCCACCATCACGAATGTCTCCCCCCGCCCTTTGTCATTGGTCCGGGTCGCTTTCACATCGGTCACTCGCGACACCAGGGTGCCTGCGGAGACCACATAAAATCGGCCCGGCTCAATCTCCAAGCGGATCGCGTGTCCCGCCCCTTTTTCGATGGCCTCGCGCGCCTCTACCAGCACGGCCCGCAAAGCGGGGGTGTCGAGCGGTTCATCCGCGCGATAGTTCCAGGGCAACCCCCCTCCCAGACTCACGGCTTTTACGTCCGGAAAATCGGGAATCAGCGAAGCGAAAAACCGACCGAGCCGGGCGAAATTTTCCCGGAGTTCTGCCTGCTGAGGACCGCTGCCGACATGAGAATGGAGGAGATCAATGGTCAACCCCTCCCGCGCCGCCGCCGTACGGACCTCACCCAGCGATTCCCACCAAATCCCGTGTTTGGAACTCGGCCCGCCCGTGTCGCAGGTATTCACGTGTCCATGACCAAATCCGACATTCACCCGCAGGGCGATCGGACCTCGATAACCGGCTCGCACCAAGTCGTTTAACATCCCAGGCGATCCGACGTTGGGGAGCAGGCCCTGACCGCAGACAAGCGCGGTCCAATCATCGCGGAAGACATCGGCAGTGAAAAGAATCTCCGGCGGGTAGGCTCCGGCGGCATAACCGGCCCGGAGTGCGCGCCCGCATTCATTGGCGCTGACGGCATCGATCCAGATGCCCGACTCCCGCATCAAGCCGAGGATTGGCGTGGCGGGGTTCGCCTTCATGGCGAACCGCGCTTGAAAACCGTCCCCCGCCATCAACTGCTTTACCTCGGCAATCTGCCGCCGGATCGATCGCGAATCGAGCAGCCAAAATGGCGTGCCCACCCGGGCGGCAATCATTTCTAAAAAATCAACTGAAGCGGCGGGATCCGAGGCAGGGGCGTGCAGGGTCATGGAAACCGAAGATGTCGAGCCGAACCGGGTTAAACGCAACCGCGTTCTCGCAGGGGAGAAATCATTTGGGCTCGCTTGGCCAGGGGACATCGCCGTGGCACCGAGGGACCTGAATCGATCTTTGACCGAGCCTCAGCCGGATTAAAACGGGCGGGACATCTGAGTCACCAGGAACATACTTCCGGCAAAAGCGAGCAAGGCCACCACCCCGGCGGCGAGCGCGGCGAGTTGAAGAGGGTCCGTCTTGTTTTTCCGCTTGGGAAACGGCGCTTCACTGGCGAAATCAGCCGGACGTCGACTTACTTCGGCCGGCATCGCGGTGTAAGGCTCGATCGCGGCGGGTTCGCCCGGGCTTTGGGCCGCCCCCATGGCTGCGGTGGCGGGTTCCGGGGCGTCGGCGACGAAATCCACCTCGATGGAGCCGAACAAAATGTGTTCGCCCCCGGTCAACTTGATCGACGTAATTGGCGCGTCATTCACCTTCGTGCCATTTGTTGACTCCAGATCTTCGAGCAACACGCCGTCGGCTTGCAACGTCAACCGGGCGTGGTGACTGGAGACGGAGCCATCCTCAATGGTCAGGTCATTCTCTTCGATCCGCCCGATGGTCGTCACTTCGTTTTCCAGCTCGTAAGTGATCGTGCCGGCGTCCGGGGTGGAAATGGTCAGATGAGGCATCAGGCGACCCTATCAGGCCCCTTTCGATTCAGCAATCAGTTTGGCGAACTCATCGAAGAGATAAGCGGCATCATTCGGGCCGGGAGCGGCCTCCGGATGGTATTGCACACTGAAAACGGGGAGTTCCCGATGCCGCATGCCCTCGACCGTTTGATCGTTGAGATTCAGATGGGTCACATCGACCTCCGTCGGCAGGGAGTCGGCATCGACTGCAAATCCATGATTCTGCGAAGTCATCGCGACCCGCCCGGTAAGAAGATCTTTCACCGGCTGATTGCCTCCGCGATGGCCGAATTTTAGCTTAAATGTCCGACCTCCATAGGCGTAGCCGAGCACCTGATGGCCGAGGCAAATCCCAAAGACCGGTTTGTGCCCCAACACCCCCCGCACCAGCTCGTGCACGTAATCGAGCGCCGCCGGATCGCCGGGGCCATTTGACAAAAAAACTCCGTCCGGCTCCCAAGCCAGGAGTTCCGCTGCCGTCGTCGTAGCCGGAAAGACCCGCACCTGAAATCCGCGTTGCCGGAGCCGCCGCAGAATATTCTTTTTTATCCCTAAATCGATCGCCGCAATCCGATTTCGAACCGGTGGCAGCGGAAGAAAAACATCCGCCCCGGCGACTCCTGCAATCCTCGGATGGCTAACCGCCCATTCCCGGCTTTCTTGATCGGTTGGGTCCCAGTCGTAAGCCGATTCTGCGGTGACTTCTTTTACAAAATCCATCATCACCACCCCGTCTGATTCCGAAGCGCGAGCGACGGCTTCAGCGGTTGAAAATTCGGTTGTTAAGCAGGCTTTCATCGCCCCCCGTGTTCGCAGATGGCGAGTTAGCGCCCGAGTATCGACTCCTTCAATCCCCACGATCCCCCAGCGAGCGAGGTAAGCCCCCAGCGATTCCTCGCTGCGCCAGCTGCTCGGCGTCACGCACATTTCTTCAACCACAAAGCCCCGCAGATGCGGACGCGTGCTCTCTTGGTCTAATGCATTCGCCCCGTAATTCCCGATCAACGGGTAGGTCATCGCCACAATCTGGCCGCAGTAACTCGGGTCGGTCAGCACCTCCTGATAACCGGTCATCGAGGTGTTGAAACAAATTTCGCCGCAGGCGGTTCCGGTCGATCCGACCGATTCCCCCTCAAAACAACGGCCATCTTCGAGAGCTAGCAAGGTGCGCATCAAGTGACGCTCACCATGCATGGGCAGCCGGGGGTTCCAAGCAAATTATGCACCTTCGGGGGTCAGGTAACAAATCTTGACATATTGCCGCGATTTTCATGGGGTTCGGCTATGGCGCGAATGGTTCGCAGTGAGTTTGAGGGGGCGTGGTATCACTTGATGGCGCGGGGAAATCGGCGGGAATCTATTTTCCTGGAGGATGGAGACCGGCTTTCCATGCTGAAGACGCTGGGCGAGGCCTGCTCCCGAACGGGTTGGGAAGTGCATGCCTGGGTGCTGATGGACAACCATTTTCATTTTGTTGTGCATACACCTCAGCCGAATCTGGTGGTGGGGATGCAGTGGTTCATGAACACGTATACCCGTCGGTTTAATAGTCGGCACAAAGATTGGGGGCGACTCTTCGGGGATCGTTACAAGGCGCTCGTGATCGAACCGCCCGAGCATGGAGGGGAAGCGGCCTATTTGCGAAGCGCGATCTGGTATGTGCATCTCAACCCGGTGCGGGCCGGATTGGTGCGTAAAACACCTGAGGGCGAATGGAATTTCCGCGCGCACCCTTGGAATAGTCTCCTGCAAGTCTATGGGGTGGCCGCGAAGCAGCGGGCCGAATGGGCGCGGGTGGAGATGGGGCTATCGATGGAGCATCTTCGGGATAACGCAAGCGGAAGAAAGGGATATGAGATGGAAGCGTTTCGCAGAGCGGATGAATGGGAGGAGGCTTTGGGGCAGGGGAACCAACGAAAAGTAGCGGAAAGCGGCACGCGAGGTTGGATGCGGGGTGGGGAGCGATTTCGGGATGAGTTGTTGGACGGGCTGAAAGAACGCTTCCGCCACGGGAACCGACACGACCGAACCGGGGAACAGGCGCATGGTCATGGCGAAAAGCGTGCCGAGCAGCTGGTAAGGCTTGGGTGCGAGTGTTTCGAATTGGGCATGGAAGAATTGCGTCAACTAAAAGGGGGAGTCCCTAGAAGAGTGCTGATCGCAGTGGCAATCTTTGAACAAACGACGGTGAGCCAGGAATGGATCGCGAGCCGATTGGGGATGCGGAGCGCGGCGAATGTAAGCCAACAGATTCGGCGTCATCTCAGGTTGGCGGAAAGCAAAGTTCCCAGGACCCAATTGCACCACTGGCTGAACAGACTCAGAAACGAGTGACGGAGGAGTGCGGAATCGGAACTTGTCAAGATTTGTTACCTGACCCCCATGCCACCCCCGCGTTAGCTGGCGTTGGCTGGTTCGGATCCTTCCGGGGTGGGATCGACGACATGGAAGACGAGTTTTCCCTCTTTCATGCCGATCTCAACTAGGTCGCCTGTCTTGATATTGCCGCGGAGCAATTCTTCGGCGAGAGGATCTTCGAGATGCCGTTCCACGGCGCGACGCATGGGGCGAGCTCCGTAAGTGGGATCATAGCCTTTCTCGATCAAGAATTCCTGAGCCTGATCGTCGAGGATAAAATCGATCTCTTTTGAACGGATCCGGTCTTTCAGTTTGGCCACTTCGAGGTCGACGATCGTAATGAGATCTTCGCGGGTAAGCGTGTGGAAAACGATGAGATCATCAAGTCGGTTGAGAAATTCCGGTTTAAACACCCGCTTGGATTCGTCGAGAATTTTGTCGCGCATGACCTCGTAATTATCCTCATCTTTCGGGGCTCCGAAGCCGAGGCTCATCTGGCGTTTAATCGTCTCGGCCCCTACGTTGGAGGTCATGATGATAATCGTGTTCCGGAAATCGATTTTCCGTCCGAGGCTGTCGGTGATTTTTCCTTCCTCCAAAATTTGGAGGAGTAGATGCATCACGTCGGGGTGGGCTTTCTCGATTTCATCGAACAACACTACGGAATAAGGCCGACGGCGGACGGCTTCCGAGAGTTGACCCCCTTCTTCATAACCGACGTAGCCGGGAGGCGAACCGATGAGTCGGGTCGTGGAAATTTTATCCATGTATTCCGACATATCGATTTGGATGAGGGCGTCGGCATTGCCGAACATAAATTCGGCGAGGGTTCGGGCGAGATAGGTTTTTCCAACCCCGGTGGGCCCCAGGAAGATGAAGGAACCAATGGGCCGCTTGGGATCTTTTAGGTCGGCGCGCGAACGGCGGAGGGCTTTGCTGATAGCAGCAATGGCTTCATTCTGGCCGATTACCTGGCCTTTCATGGCTTCCTCCATATTGAGCAACTTGGTGGCCTCGGCTTGCTCCATTCTCTGGAGAGGAACCCCGGTGAATTTCGCTACGATGTGAAGGATATCGTCTTCATCGACGACAACTTCTTTTTCTTCGCGCTGCTCGCGCCACGATTCGAGGACCGCTTCCAGTTTTTCCTTCGCCTGTTTTTCGTTGTCCCGAAGAG
Source organism: uncultured Chthoniobacterales bacterium (assembly GCA_964608775.1). Taxonomy (GTDB): domain Bacteria; phylum Verrucomicrobiota; class Verrucomicrobiia; order Chthoniobacterales; family CAZSPO01; genus CAZSPO01. The sequence continues at coordinate 6,209 of CAZSPO010000057.1, forward strand.
AAGCGGCTTTTTCGAAATCCTGCGATTTGATCGCCGACTCTTTTTCGATGCGAATCTCTTCAATCTCCTGCTCGATATGTTTGATATCGGGCGGGCGGGTCATTGCCCCGATCCGGGCGCGAGCCCCGGCTTCATCCATGACATCAATGGCTTTATCGGGGAGATAACGACCGGTGATGTAACGGTCTGACAAGGTCGCGGCGGCTTTTAACGCCTGATCGGTGATTTTGGCGCGGTGATGCGATTCATATTTGGGCCGAATCCCTTGGAGAATTAGGACAGTATCATCGACGCTTGGCGCTTCGACTTTGACCGTTTGGAAGCGGCGTTCGAGGGCGGCGTCCTTCTCAATGTTTTTGCGATATTCATTGAGAGTGGTGGCTCCGACACATTGAAGTTCACCGCGGCTGAGGGCCGGTTTGATGATGTTTGAGGCATCCATTGCGCCTTCAGCCGAGCCGGCTCCGACGATCGTGTGAAGTTCGTCGATAAAGATGATCACATTCTTGGAGCGCCGAATTTCGTCCATCACCGCTTTGATCCGTTCTTCAAATTGGCCGCGATACTTGGTTCCGGCCACCATGAGGGCGAGGTCGAGGGTAATCACCTTCTTATCCCGAAGAATTTCGGGGACGTTGCCATTGGCGATTTCCTGGGCGAGCCCTTCCACAATCGCGGTTTTTCCGACACCCGCTTCCCCGATGAGGACCGGATTGTTTTTGGTGCGGCGACAGAGGATTTGAATGACGCGTTCGATTTCGTGGTGGCGACCGATAACGGGGTCGAGCTCGTTCTTTTTGGCCAGCTCGGTGAGGTCGCGACCGAACGCGCGGAGGGCGGGAGTTTTGACATCTTTTTTCCCGCCGGGACCTTGCTGACCGGCTTCGCCACCGCCGCCTTGGGGGACTTCCCCTTCGGATTCGGGCGGGGTGAAATTGGGGTCGAGTTCTTTAAGGATTTCGTTGCGGGTGCGTTCGATATCGATCTCGAGGCTTTTGAGGACGCGAGCGGCGACCCCCTCTCCCTCGCGCAAGAGACCGAGGAGAATATGTTCGGTTCCAACGTAAGAATGGTTGAGGGCCTTGGCTTCTTTACCGGCAAGGGCGAGAACTTTTTTGACGCGGGGGGTGTAGGGAATATTCCCCACCATTTTCGTTTCCGGCCCGCTGCCGACTTGCTTTTCCACCTCCATGCGGACGGTTTCCAGGTCGAGGCCCATTTTCTGGAGGACATTGACGGCGACGCCCTGGCCTAATTTGATCAGGCCGAGCAGCAAATGCTCGGTGCCGACATAGTTGTGATTAAATCGATCGGCCTCTTTACGGGCGAGGGCGAGGACTTGTTGAGCGCGCGGGGTGAAGTTGTTCATCATGTCAATCTCGGGTGTGGGGAAGCCCCTCGTCCCCCGGTTTCTCCATTACTACCAGTGGTGAAATTTGTTTTCAAATGGCAATCCATCAGCCGGTTATCGGAGAGAGCAGAATCGTTGCCAATTCGCCTGGAGAGACCATCTTCTGCCAATAGATTCGCATGCGCCCCATCCGAAGGACGCGCCCAACCCGGACAAATCGCAGGGGGGCGATCATTCGTGCGAGGTTTGGCCTGAGCGGGCGTCCCGTCGACCCTGGCAGAGCCTGGGCCAACCGGTGCGGCCGGATTCGAAGCCTCGTCGAGGTCCAAGACGGTGAGAAATGGCCTGCATTGATCGGAATTTTCCGGGCTCACGTGAGCTACTGCGAAAATTCCAGGGCGTCCGGCGCGGGAATCCAGCCGGCGGCAGCCCCCTCTTCCAAGAAGCGACGGACAGCAGCCCGACCGGCCTCGCCGTAATCGACGGTGAAATCATTCACATACATGCCAACAAAGCGGTCGGTGAGCGATTCATCCATGCCCCGGGCGAGCGGCAGGGAATGGCGGACCCCGGCTTGGCGATGGGCGAGTCCGTAAGCGATCGATTCCTGCATGATTTCGCGCAGGTCGCGACGGATCTCCGGGGAAAGATCGCGTCGGACCACATTGCCTCCGAGTGGCAGAGGCAAGCCGGTCCGTTCTTTCCACCAGACACCGAGATCGCGAAGGAGGGTAAATCCCTCGGAGCCATAGGTGAGTTGGCCTTCATGAATCAAGAGGCCGACATCCGCTGCGCCGGTGCGGACGGCATCGAAAATCTCATCGAAAGGGGTCATCACCGCTTCCACTTCGCCGGCATAAAGCCGGAGAGCGAGAAAAGCAGAGGTGAGAGGACCGGGCACCGCGATCCGCTTATTGCGCAGCCAAGCGACGATGGCGGCGTCATCCGCCCCCGGTTCCAGGCCATCGGGGTGGGTGGCGACCAGGATGGGGCCATACCCATCCCCCATGCTGGCTCCGCACGGGAGGAGGGCGTATTGATCCATGAGATGGGCGTAAGCGTGGATGGAGACGGCGGAGATGTGGAGTTCGCCCCGGCGCGCCCGTTGGTTGAGGGTCTCGATGTCTTGTAGGATGTGCTGGAATCGATAACCTCGAAGGTCGATTTTTTCCTCGGCCATCGCGTAAAACATAAAGGCGTCATCAGGATCGGGGGAGTGTCCCAGGAGAAACGGATCGGTTTGCGGCATGGGGGGACGGTAGGAGCGGCTTGGGGATTTGGCAACAGGCCTGGGGGTTGGCGTGAGAATTTGCCTCCCATCTGCCGCCATGCATCTTGCGCTGCCCGGCTCGTCTCCCTACAGTCGCGAGATGGTCAAGAAAGCCCTTGGACGCGGCTTGAGCGCGTTGATTTCCACCAAACCACCGTCCGCCGCTCCGGTCTCCGTGATCGTCGATCCGGAGCCTGCCGCCGGTGAACGGGTGGAGGAGCTGCCGATTGACAGCATTATCCCCTCCCCGCTGCAGCCGCGTCGCAGTTTCCCCGAGGCGCTCCTGGAGGAGTTGCGCCAGTCCATTGAAGAGCATGGCATTCTTCAGCCGCTCATCTTGCGTCGCAATCGCGACGGACGCGCCGAATTGATTGCGGGGGAACGCCGTTGGCGGGCGGCCCGGATGGCGGGGTTGAAAGTCGTCCCCGGCATCCTGCGGGAGGTCGCGGATCGCGATGTGCTCGAGCTCGCGCTGATCGAGAATCTTCAACGCTCCGATCTTAATCCGATCGAAGAAGCGGAGGCCTACCGCCGGTTGGCCGGGGAATTTTCCCTTCGCCAGGAAGATATTGCCAAGCGGGTGGGGCGAAGCCGGGCGGCTGTGGCAAATGCGATGCGCTTGCTGGAGCTCGACGAGCAGTTACGCGGGTTTCTGGCGTGCGGCCGGCTTTCGGTGGGGCACGCCAAGGTGCTCCTGGCCGTCCCGACGCAAGAGGAGCAACGGCTTTTGGCCGATCAAGTGCTTCGCAAATCGATGACGGTCCGGGAAACGGAGGCGTTGGTCCAAGCGCATCTGCGCGACCCGGTTGCCCGCCCGCCTGGGGGCCATGCCAAGGCCAAGAGCGGCACCGGACCGTTGTCGCCCGTGCTGCATGACTTGCAAAACCGGCTCCGCAATCGGCTGGCCACCCATGTGGCGCTCAAGCCAAAAGGAAGCAAGGGCACGATTGAGATTGAGTATTACGGCAATGACGATCTCCAACGGCTGCTCGACCTTCTCGGGGTCGACCCGGACGCCTGAGCGCCGTGATGCCGAGGGTTCAGAAGGCTGAACGGGGCGGCACCAATACTTCCGCCGCGGTTCGGAAGATAATTAAGAGATCGCCGGTGAGCGTCCAGTTTTCGATGTATTCAATGTCCGACCGCGCCCGTTGGACGATGTCATCGGGATCTTGAATCTCCCCGCGAAACCCACGGATTTGCGCGAGGCCGGTGATGCCGGGTTTGACGAGGCTCCGGATATGGTAGGCATTCATCACGCTGGCGAAGCGTTCGTTGTGAATGACCAGATGCGGGCGGGGGCCGACCACGCTCATCTGCCCGGTGAGAACATTCCAGAACTGCGGAATTTCATCGAGACTGGTCCGACGAAGCCATCGGGCGAAGGGATAAATGCGGGGGTCGTGTTGGGAGGCCTGTTGCGCCTCATCGTGGGGCCCGATGTGCATGGTCCGAAATTTCCAGCAAAGAAACGGAGCCTGATGGGCACCGGCACGTTGTTGCTTGTAGAAGACGGGACCGGGCGATTGAAAGCGTTGCATGACCCAGACCACCACGGTCAGGAATGGGAGAAGGAAGAGCACGGTCGGGGTGGCGATCAGGAGGTCGAGAAGCCGTTTCACCAGTCGGTTGAAGGGGTTTTGGAGCGGCTCATCGCGGAACCCGATAAAATCAATCCCGAGATAGCGGAAGGTAGAAATGCTGTGGCGAAAGACATCAGAAAGATTGTTTACGACCATGAGTCGAATGGCGCGTTGGTTAGCCAGACGGACGAGTTTTCCGAGGTCGGTCGCGGGTTGCACGATTTCGGTCACGACAATTTGAGTCACCTCCCGTCGGTCGAGCAATTCGCGAACGCGGTCATTGAGATCGGCGTGCCCGGTCCAGGCCTCGGTGGAGGAACGTTCTTCGAGCAGGAGGACCGCTTCGACGGAGACGCCGAGGATTTCCGTTTGTTTGAGCCATTCCATGAATTGCCGGACCCGCCGTTCGGTGCCGACGACCAGCAGTCGTTCGCTGTTGATCCCGCGCAGGAGCAAATTGCTGACCCACTTGGGGAGCACGCCGACGCTCCAGAAATTAAAAAGATAGGTGACAATCAAAAAGGCCACCACGAAGGAACGCGACACCTCCACCGCTCGAAACAAGACGATGGCCGCCAAAAAGCCGAGCGCGACAAAACCGGTCTGACGCAACGCAAGAATCTGCCGACCCCGGTTGCCGCCAAACAGCAGCTGCTCCTGGGTCCGAGTCATGAGCAGGCTGAACACGAAAAAGGCCAGCAAGGTGGCCATGCTGGCCGAATAATAATCTTCCGTCTGGGTGAGGTAACCTGGCTCGAACCATTGGAAGAGCCCATAAACCAACCAGTAAAGCGCCATCAACAGGCAGCCCTGCAAGAAAAGGGTGGCTTGCAAAAGCCCGACGCTGCGAAAGGCAAACATAGGTCAGCAGCAGCCCCCCCCTCGGCAGTCTGACCTCATCCTGAAAGGGCGTTTCATCGGTGGTTGGTTCAAAATCAAGCACTTAGAAGCGGCCCGCCCGTGACGTCAATGTCCAACGCGTCCTCCATATAGGCCCGCATCCGGCGTTGAAACACCGCTTCCGAATACCCCTCCGCATGCCGCCGGATCCGGTCTTTATCCCAGTCTGCCCGTTCAGCCCGTTGGATCGCGGCCCGGAGCGCTTCGACGGTGGCTTCCGCAAACCAGACCCCGGTTTCTCCATCGATCACGGTTTCCAATGCCCCGCCCCGCGCGAAAGCCACCACCGGCCGACCACAGGCCATGGCTTCCACCGGTGCGATCCCAAAATCTTCTTCCCCAGGGAAAACCAGCCCCCGGGCTCCGCTGAGCCGCGCAATCAGGTCGGCTTCGGGCAGGTGACCGAGGAAGTGGACATTGGCCGGTGCCATCGCTTCGAGACGCGCCCGGTCGGGGCCGTCCCCCACAATTTCCAGCCGCCCGTCCAACCCCGAGAAGGCCCGCACAGCCAGGTCGATTTGTTTGTATCCCACGAGCCGCGACACCACCAGCCACGGCCCTCCTCGCCCTTCCCCCACCGGCAATCGTTCCACCTCTACTGGCGGATGAATCACGGTCGATTCGCGGCCATACACCGCCTCCACCCGGCGGCGGATGTTTTCCGAGTTGACCACCAAATGTTCGCACCGCCGGGCCGCCTCCCGGTCCACCCGCCGCAGCCTGGGCAGCCAAAGCCGCACCAACCGGTTCAACCAAGAGCGACTTACCTCGGCGTCCACATACCGGTCGGTGTCCCACAAAAACCGGGTCGGACTGTGGCAATACAAAAACCGCACGGCCCCAGGCGGCACCCGCACGCATTTGGCAAAGGTGCTCGCGCTAATCCAGACCGCCCGCGCCGGAGGCAGCCGCATGCCCGCAAAGGCAGCTGGATACAACGGAAAGAGTGCCTTGAACCGAGCGGTCGCCCCAGGAATCCGTCGCAACCATGACTCGCGAAGCTCCGCCCCGGCGAAATCAGCGCTCAAACCGGTCCGCTCCACAAGCGAGGTGTAAATCGGAGCCTGGGGAAATAACC
>CAZSPO010000057.1:12400-13075 GCA_964608775.1 uncultured Chthoniobacterales bacterium
GCATGGTCGCCACCACCCGTTCCGCCCCGCCCATTTGAATCAGATAATCGTGAACGAGCACCACATCGTTCCCGTGTAACTGCTTGGCATTCATCCTCTTGCTCCTTCGCCCACGCCAGCCGCCGCGTCCAGCACCGCGTGAGTGCGGGCGAGCACTTGTTCCAAGCCAAATCGCGCCTCCGCCGCCACCCGCCCCCGGATCGCCATCGCCCGCGCTGCGTCCGGCGAAGCGAGTATCGTCCGGATCGCTTCCGCCAGCGCCGCCGGATCGCCCGGCCCCACCAGCCACCCGGTGACACCCCCTTCCACGATCTCGCAGGCTCCGCCGAGTCGGGTCGCGACAACGGGGCGTTCGGCTAACATCGCCTCCACGATCACCCGACCGAACGGTTCTGCTTCTATCGACGCATGCACCACCCCATCCGCCGCCGCATACCAATCCGGCAGATCATCACAAAACCCAGGGAAATGGACGCGCCCCCGCAAATCCGGTCGCGCAGCCCGTTCTCGCAAGTCGGCTTCGTAAACGCGATCGGCTTCCGTGAATAATGCCCCGCCAGCCAATACCCCGTGCACCCCCGGCAACCCGGATAGCGCCTCCAAAAAAATCGCCTGCCCTTTCCACGCCGTAAACCGCCCCGGCAACAACAGCATCGGCTCCCGCCCGATTCCCAG
>CAZSPO010000058.1:0-12979 GCA_964608775.1 uncultured Chthoniobacterales bacterium
GGCCGCGCAACCGGCGGGTGAGCGTCTCGGAGACCGCCTTCCCAAATGCGGGCAACCGGTGCAAGGCCTCATTAAGAAAGCCGAACGCAATCAACCGCCTCGCTTGCGCCTCGGTGATACCCCTCGACCGCAGATAAAAAAGTTCGCTTGGATCCAACTCGCCCGAGGTCGCTCCATGCGAACATCGGACTTCATCCGCCAGGATCTCCAGCCCCGGCATTGAGTTGGCTTCTGCCTCGTCCGAGAGCAACAGGTTGCGGGCCTTTTGATAAGCATCGGTTCGATGCGCTCCCGGCTCTACCTTGATCAAACCGGAAAAAATCGTCCGACTCGTTTCCGACAACGTGTTCTTATAAAGCAAATCACTCGCCGTATCTGGGCTGAGATGATCTTGCAACGTCCGTTGATCGTATTCCTGGGTCCCTTCGGCGACGTTAAGCGAGAGCATGTCGCTCCGGCCACCAGGGGCGACGAGGCGGCTCACGCTTTCCCCCCGAACCGATTCGCCACCCAAATTCATCACCAGATGCGTGACCGATGCGTCCCGGCCGATTTGGGTGGCATTGAGATGAAACGCTTTCGTCCGTTCATTCCAATCCTGCACCCCAGCATAAAGAATGCGGGCTCCAGGGCCCGCTTCGAGGTCGTTCACGCCAAAGACAAAGCCGCTTTCCCCATGATGAAGAGAACGGAAAGACTCGACAATGGTCACTTGCGCATTCGCTTCTGCCAGCACCAAGGTGTGAGGAAAAGAGGCCGCTCCGGCTCCCACCTGCCAGCGGATAACTTCTAGCGGGGCGCTGATTTCCAACCCGCGCGGCACGATGCAGACAGCGGCGGTTTCGAGCATGGCTTCGTGTAAGGCGAGAAATTTGCCAGAACCGAGCGCCGGCGAACGCTGCATAAGATGGCTTTTAAGCAAGTCGCCATGGGACTTTAGCGCGTCGGCCAAGGGCAACCAGATCAGACCGGGCACCTGGTTCTCCACCAGCAAGCATTCATCGTTGGCAAAGACCATCCGCCCGGCTGCCTCGGCGCAAACGGGGGTGGAGGCATTGAGAATCGCGGCCCGATCCTCCACCGGCTCCGGCAGCCGGATGCCGTCGAGCCGGGTGACTCCCAGACTGGAAAAGCGCCAGCCTGGATCGGTCTTGGCCGGGAAAGGGAGAGCGAGGGCGCGGTCCCACGCCAGCTTCTTTCGCTCGACCAGCCAGTCGGGAAAACCGTCCAGTCGCGGGCCAAGAAATGGGATGGTCTCGATGGGGCCGACGGCTGTCGGCGTTGTTTCAGGCATAGGAAAAGTCTCGGTCATGGGCGGATGCCGGGGGAAGCGGAAATCGACGGAAATATCAACCAACCGAGCCTTCCATTTCCAATTCGATGAGCCGTTTGAGTTCCACGCTGTATTCCATCGGGAACTGGCGCACGAGATCGTTAACGAACCCATTCACCGAGAGGCTCATTGCCTGGGCCTCGGTGAGGCCCCGTTGCATCATATAAAAAATCTGCTCGGCACTTACCTGGCTGACGCTGGCTTCGTGCTGGCAGGAGTTGCCCGTGCCTCGGACCGTGATGGCCGGGTAGGTATCCGTGCGACTGCTGTTGTTAATCAACAACGCGTCGCATTCGGTGTTATTCTTGCAGTTACGCAAATGGCGAGGGACATGCACGAGGCCGCGGTAAGTCGACCGACCGTTCCCGATGCTGATACTTTTTGATACGATGTTACTGGTAGTTTCGTCGGCGGCATGAATCATTTTCGCCCCGGTATCCTGATGCTGACCATCGCCGGCTAGGGCGATGCTGATGACTTCGCCGCGGGCCTTGCGCCCTTTCATCACCACGCCGGGATATTTCATCGTCAAGCGTGACCCAATGTTACAATCGATCCATTTAATCTCCGCTTCTTCGTGGGCCAGGCCCCGTTTTGTCACGAGGTTGAACACGTTAGAACTCCAGTTTTGCACCGTGATATACTGGATCTTTGCCCGGGGCATCGCGACCAGTTCGACGACGGCACTATGCAAGGTGGCTGTCTCAAACTTCGGCGCGGTGCACCCTTCCATATACATCACCTCAGACCCTTCGTCCGCGATGATGAGCGTTCGTTCAAACTGCCCGAAATTCTCTGCGTTAATCCGGAAATAAGCTTGTAGCGGATGTTTTACCTTCACCCCAGGGGGCACATAAATGAAGCTGCCTCCGCTGAATACCGCGCTATTGAGAGCACTGAACTTGTTGTCCCCGGTCGGAATGACTTTTCCAAACCATTTCCGGAAAAGCTCGGGATGTTTGATAAGCCCTTCCGTGCTGCCGACAAAAATGACTCCCTGGTCGGCGAGCGCTTCTTTCACGTTGGAATAAGCCGCTTCACTGTCGAATTGCGCCTCAACCCCTGCAAGAAACTTGCGTTCCTGCTCAGGAATTCCGAGGCGTTCGAAGGTCTGCTTCACATCATCCGGCACCTCTTCCCAGGTCCGCTTGGTGTCGCCGCGACTCAGGTAATATCGGATGTTGTCGAATACAATATTCTCCAAATCAGGCGTCGCCCAATGGGTCGGCATCGGTTTGGATTCAAAAATCTTCAAGGCGCGCAACCGGAAGTCACGAATCCAGGCGGGCTCGTTTTTGACCGAGACAATGTAGTCGATCGTCCTCTCCGTCAGTCCGCGTCCGGCGTCGCGGACATGTTCTTCCGGAAACGAAAAATTGCCGATGTTGCGGTCGATATCGATCTGTTTTTGGGCAATGGCCATGGTAGTTTATGTGGGTTCGGTGGTTGAAAAATCTTTAGGGCGGGATAGAGGGTCAGACGCTGGCCGGAGCGGCAGCTTCGCGAATCCAGTCGTAACCTTTGGCTTCCAATTCAAAAGCGAGTTCTTTTCCCCCGCTTTGAACGATTCGTCCGTCTAACATGACATGGACGACGTCCGGCACGATATAATCCAGCAGCCGTTGGTAGTGGGTAATCAGAAGCACTCCAAGATCCGGGCCACGCAAGGCATTTACCCCGCCGGCCACTGTTTTTAAAGCGTCAATATCCAGGCCGCTGTCGGTTTCATCGAGAATAGCATACACGGGCTCTAACATCGCCATTTGCAGAATCTCGTTCCGCTTTTTCTCGCCCCCAGAAAACCCTTCGTTAACCGAGCGGGAGGTGAAGCTGCGGGGGATTTCCAAGGCATCCATTTTTTCGTAGAGCCGGTGGTAGAAGGCCACGGCATCGATTTCTTCACCAGCGGGCAGCCTGGCCTGAAGGGCGGCGCGGAGGAAATTGGCATTAGAGACTCCGGGGATTTCCACCGGGTATTGAAATCCGAGAAAGAGGCCACGACGGGAGCGATCATCCGGCTCAAGCCCGAGGATCGGTTCTCCATCCATCAACACTTCGCCCTCCGTGACGGTGTAATCTTCATGGCCAGCGAGGACTTTTGCCAGGGTGCTCTTGCCGGAACCGTTTGGGCCCATGATGGCGTGCACCTGCCCTTTGGGAATTTCAAGTGAGAGACCTTTCACGATCGGCTGTCCGCCGATTTCGACATGGAGCGATTGAATTTGGAGGGTGTGGTTCATGAGAAGATGGGAGCGGATTGCGCTTTTGCCGCGCAGGCTGGGCAAAGGCCGCGCAGGTTAATTTCTTGCCGTGCCAACAGCACCTGTTCGGGGAGTTGAAACGTGGCGCGCAAAGCCTTCGGAGCCGGCACTTCAATGTCGAGAATTTTGCCGCATCCATCGCAATGGAAATGGCCATGGGGCCGGTCGTTGAGACAATAGCGGCTGGCGGCCCGATCGAGGTTGACCTGGCGGATAAGGCCGTGGGCGGAGAGGGTGTCGAGGCAATTATAGACAGTGGCGAGAGAAATCGAGGGAAGGAGCGGTTGCACCCGGGCATAAAGATCGGCAGCGGTCGGATGATCGTCGCTTCGCTGAATGGCATCAAAAACAACCCGACGCTGCCGGGTAAAACGAAAGCCGGAACTCCGCTCGCCAGAGGTCAAATCCACAGCTTGCCGAGCGACCGGCGCAGGTTCAGAGCGAAATCGGATGTCGTGAGTGTCGGGAAGCATGAGAACGAAAGGAAGGTGCCAGTGATTTGGAATGGTTTCAAGAACTATTCTAAATTTTGGGAACTAAAATCGTTTCGTTTCGTAAACCGCAGCGGATGCTTTAAAAATCCCCAACGGTCGTCACCCATCCTGGTGCGCGATACCCGGCGCGGCGGCTCCGACGTAAGGTGCCCAGGAGACCGGAGCCAGTTCAGCCTCAGGCTCAGTCGCCTCGGGAGTTTCGACTAAATCGGTCCGGCTAACCAGTTCGACGTGCCCGTCGCAAAATAGGACATGCGCTTTCGGCTCTTCCCGGCCATGTCGGAAGGTGACGCCGTCGGGGAGCACCCCCGGATCGACCCCCAAGACTTCCGTGAGAAAAATCACCGCCCCGGGATTTTGCACATCAAAGATCCGATAGCTGCTCAAGGCCGGATCGGGCTGGAGAAACCGGTTCATGGCGTAAAAGAAGGGGAAATTTTGAAAACGAGGGACCGTTGCCGGGTCGACGCCTGGATCGACCCAGAGCGAGGGCGTTTCCAAGTTAACCTCCAGCTTGGGGAGAGCCGACAGGGGCTCCTGCGAAAGGTAGGGAGGCAAAGCGTTATACCAAGCATCCGCCAAGGCGGGATCCATCTGATCGGGCCCGGCCTCGGGAAAGGCGTTGTCGTTTTCAATCAGGTAAAGATTTAGTGCAATTCCCCATTGCATCAGGTTTTGGGCGCTCATCAGAGCCAGATCGCGGTCATTCTTCTTCCGAAAAATCGGCAGGAGCACCAGGGCCAACAGCGCCACGGCCACCCCCACAATGATCAGCTCCCGCAACCGAAGCTGCTTGCGGCGAGCCGCTTCTTCGGATTCCCGAAGCCGCTCCCGCTCTTCATTCCACGCATCAACGTCCCAAGCCATAAGCCCACCCCTCCGGCAGCGGGGGGTTCCCCCCGTGTTGCTTTACGTAATCGCGTAAAATCTCGAATTCCGCCGCGTCGGACGCCGGTTGGATCGCATCTGCGCCCAGCGCAAATCGATCGCGCAACAGGCGAGCGAAAAATTGGGAGGTCACGACCTGCACCGGCCCCGTCGTCGACAGACCGACTGGAGCGAGGGTGGCGAAGGCGGGATCCGAGGCCGCTTCATCAAACTGGGCGCGATCTAACGTGACCAAGACAACCTTGGGTGCCCACGGCAGGCTGTCAAAAATTCGGCTCGTCCGCAGGGGGCCCCGGCCCCATTCGCCCCGGATCGAATCCCGCGAATAAAGGACGGCCTCGGCTCCCGGCAAAACCGCCAGGGCTTGCATATAAAGCCGCAGGATGGTGTCGCGATCGGCAGGGACTTCGAGGGTGGCGACGACTTCATCCGCCGCATTGATCGGCTCGGCCAAGGGAGCCAGCGCCGCTTCGGTCGCCGGATCGGGAGCCGCCAAATTGGCGACCATCGGCACCCGCTCATGATGGAGGACCCGCCAACTGCTTCCTTCCCGCGCTAGATCCAACCGGGAAAGCACGAAGCCGCGGTTGTCACGGAGAATATTCTCCGCAACGGGTGGGGTCCAGGCGATCGAGGGACTCGCTTCCGACCAGGCGTCCCGTTGTTGGCTGCTGTAAATGCGATGGGCCAGCCCGGCATCCACCCCGAGCTGTTGTAACATAGCCAACGTGCCGACGGGTGCTTGATCGGGCGATTCAAATTTAAACCAACTAAAGAGCCGCAACCCGCCCGCTGCCTTTTCCTTCCCCCCTAACAATCGACGATAATCCCGCACGGGCTGCACCCCTTCCTGACCGCCAAACGCCACCGGGAACCGTCCGGGATGCTCGGCGGGCTTGGTTTCGCCGTAAAAATTGGGGAGCAACTCGACCGGGATGCCGTCGACTTCAAACCGGGCCACAAGCTCCGTGCCCGGCATCGCCGATTCGCCCTGCTGGGTTTCAAAGGGGCAGGCCACCGGCATCTGCAATCGGCCAATGACCGCTGGATCGAGATCGGCATCGAGATTACCGAGTACGACCGCGTTGTAACCGAGGGTATTGAAAAACCGCACCACATTCTCAGAGTCCGTGGCATGACTGGCGAAAGAACCGGTCAAGCTGTCCCCCAAATCGATCAGCAAAACTTTGCCCCCCTGCTGGGCCGCCGTTTCCCGGACTTGGCGGATGTATCCAGCCAAGATGCCGTGGTATTGAAGGGGAGCCGTCCCAGAAGTCACCCCCTCGGGATAAATATTCCCCCGCAACCGCCCAGTTTGCAGGATGGTGAGATCGGGGACCTGAGTCGCTTCCTTGCTCCGGTCACAAGACACAACAAACAACGCAGCGAGCAGAAGAGGCCAGTAGCATCTGGCAGGAAGTCGTCCAAAAGTCATTCTGTTTCCTCCTTGCTGGTTTCGACACGGAGGGCGTCTCGGTAAGCCTTGGATCCTTCAAAGATGCGGGTAAATTCCGGTTCTCCATTTTTGAGGAAGAAAACGACGGTGCAATTCCGCAGCGGACCCTCCTGGCGCATGTAAACATCGACTGGCGTTTCCTTGATCGTGGCTTTGTAGAGTGCCTCCGCCGGTTGGCCCACCAGAGATTCCGCATCGCCCGGGGCACATTCCACGCTATTTCCAGCGGGGTCGGTGACCTGTAAAATATGACCGGGAACCCCGTTCAGAAATCTAATGCGTATGGGTGCCTCTTCGGGGGCCAATTCGTGCGAGAGAAGCAGCATTTGAAAATTCGGTTCGAACTCCTTTGCTCCTGGTGCTGGTGGTAGTTGGCCTGGTTGAGGCATTCCGTCTGCTGGATAGTCGGTCGAAAAGTCGCCTAAGAGAAAGAGAGATTGATCGGAACCGGCTGGGATCGTGATCGATCGGACCACGTTTCGTTTTGTTGCGAGATCCACAATATTGAAACGCCCCCCTAACATCGTGCTTTCGCCATCCGCGGTGTAAAGGCCTTGTGGAAATGTTGGATACAACATTTTCTCGCCAACACTTAGAGAAATCTCGGCCACGCAGGTTGCATTTACAATTTGGACACGGGCAGTTGGAGGCTCCTCGGCAGAAGCAACCAACTCGATTCCGGTTGTCAAAAGAAACAACAGAAGCAAATCTACTTTCATAAGATTAATCCAGCATGCGAAAGGCTACTGACTTCACTTCCATGGAATCTGTTGGTGTTGCCTCGCTCGCCTCCGGCGGTTCAAGAATAACGAGCGCTTCCCCTGCGGCTTCCCCACGCACTTGCCCGTTTTGGTCAAAGACTTGACCCACCACGAGGATTCTGAAGGCGCGAGATTGGACTGTGAGGGCTTCGACAATTTGGGTGAACATCTGCTCGCGACCATAGTCCATAGCATGGATATACTCGGTCTGGGGAGGTCGAGCTGCTTGGGGGGGTGGGTCGAAATTAACACGCGTTACCAATGCCTCTGTGGCACTGGTCAGATCGGAAATGCGATTGAACGGTCGTAACGCGATCACCGCATCAGCAAAATTGAGCGCCCCAGCCTCTGAAATACCAGTTCTTGCCACCCCTTTATCCAGTGAGGGGCCAATGCCCCTGACTAATTCTTGCAATACTTCGCTGGGGGCGGTGTTAATATTAATTCGTCCGAACGACTGGGGATACCCGGTCGGCCTTATGGAATCTATTTCGTCGACCGTAAAGAGGTCCAGCAATTGCGGAGCACGCTTGCCTTCCGTAGAGAATAATTCTCCAGTAAGATCCTTAAACTCCGAACTTCCATAATTCGGCTCGCCTTCTTCTGGGTCGCGCAACTCCGGATAGCCAATGCGCAAAGTCCTTCCACCGCCACTCGTGTATGGGCTCTTAGGACTGCCCCCGGTGGGCGCTGACGATTTGTCATTAACCTGAGCGGGGTCGTAGACATTGCCCAATTCACCAGTGCTTTGCATGGGCCCGTTCCGTAAGTAAGCAATAGCATCGTTGGCATCATCTGCAGAATAGCTCGAACTGGCTTCAGCAGGAGTTTTGTTGATGCTGCCGACAGGCTGTCCTTGACGAGCATTAGCGCGAACATAGTCACGTTGAGCCCACCAGGTTTCATAATTCATTGACCGCGGATGGGTATCCATTTGGCGGCCATTCCAACGTGCTTTACTGGAATACGAGGAATTCCCTGACAGCGTCCCACCCCAGTCATACGAAGTCAGGTAGGTTCCCCGCGGATCCCCAACGAAACGGGTCAGATTGGGTGTAGTCGCATCAGCAAAGGTCGGCACAAAAGAGACCTGATAGTGCGGCGCATTTAGGGTCAAGGTCTTTGCATTTCTCGTCATGCCCGCAAAACGCGCACCAGGCGCGATCCGTGGGCTTCTACTATGCATATCCACAACTTGACCCGCATAGGAAAACTCAAACTTCACATGACTGGTTTGATCAGCAGTATTGGTTGGCGAACCTCCCCAGGAGGGCTTCCGGTCTTTCGGGTCTACTGTATCCGGGGTTGTAAATGTGTCTGTCGTGTCCGGAAACTCGATGACTATAAACTCATTTGGCCGCACATCACGGTTGAGCGTTACAGCCTGTCGATAATCAGCCAGTGGCTCAACGATTCCCGTGCCGTATTCAACTCGCATGCGATTCGCGACTAATATTTCCACCGTTGCGCCTGCCTTGATTGTCGTCGTATAGGGATTATAAACCTGAACGTAAACCTTAGACTCTAATGTGGCGATGTAGCTCCCCTCGCTTTCTTTTTCAGAGATCCACTTGACCCCCTCAGCGATTGTCGTTACCAAGGGGAAAAGATCCCGGCCAGCGGGCTCGGTTCCATTTACCTGCGTGATGTTGCTGTCGGTGTCGATGTAATCGACGATAGAAGCCGCCAACCGGTTGAGGTAGCGAATAGAATCGCTTCCCGTCAGACTTGGGTCGCGATTCTTGAAATCCGGAAGTTCTTGATCTATCAATTTAGCGATGTTCTCCGCCCGCGCCTTCGGCGTGGCGCCGTGCTGAACTGCATTAGCCAGTTCGTTGATATTCCATTTGGGCTTACCAGCGGATGGATAGCCAGCGGGAATCGTGGCCTCATTCCACACCTGGGCGCCCGTGATTAAATGCTTGAGCTTTCTCCAACGGGCCGTCCCCAGCTCTTCGGGTTCGAACAGACGAGCCGCAATACCGAACGATGTAGGTAGAAATGCGAGGTCTTTGATCCCTTCTTTCAAGAACGCGAGCTCTTCTTGCTCTTTCGAACTGAGCTCTTCGTCAGGGTGAATTGGCGCCCTCACTGCATCAAAGTATGGCTGGATTCGGGCGGGCGCATTTTCGAAGGAGTCATCCGCTACGGGAACTTCACCACGGTGCTGTCGGGGCGAAAATTTCGCCTGCTCATCCATAATCACATAAGCAAACCTCGCAGTTCTCAGCCCAGTTTCTGAGTCAATTATGTCGATGGCGGGAGCCCGATAGTAGTCGGTGACTGGAAGCCCTGAGATGTTTGAAGGGTGAAGCAGGCGGTAATTAGGTCCATTCAGATCGATCGAAGTCGTCAATTCTCGCCTTGCATTCCGGAGAGCCCGGAATCCCGGGGCGACCAACGTGCCGTCTAAGTCTTTCCATGCATCCAGGGGATCTGTTGCGCTCGTCACAGCCGAAAAGTCGTCCAGCGGAATACTGTGTGATATGAGCGGAATCGGCTGCAAGCGAACATCCTCGTCATTTTTCGAGATAAGAACCACAGGCGAGAGGTGACCATCGGGATCATCAATTTCAGGAAATTCGGCCGTCACAAACGTTCGACGTTCAGCAGTGGCGGCTTTCAAGGAAGCAAATGCATGGGCCAAGCCCGCCTCCATGGCTTGCTCCGCCCGTTCTCGTTCCCAATAGGCTCGTGAGGCCTTCATATCGATCGTCACACTGCTAAGGAATGCCACCAAGCTGATGGAGATCATCGTGAGCACCGCCAAGGTCATGACTAAAGCCACTCCACCAGTCGAGGAGGTCAAACAGCGGGATGGGTGTTTCATAGGTTTGCTCCTGTGCCAATCCGCGTCGTGAAAGTGTGTGTCAGGCGCTTCCTTACGTCAGAAAGGGGCGAATCTGCGTGCCAATCGGTTTGCCTCTGCAGGGCACCTACCCCTTCCTCGCTGAGGACATCGAAGGTAAGCTCCACCATGGCGGGTCGTTGGTCATTGGGCCACGGCAGGGAGGAGTCATGCGGCTCGAGTGTTCCATCTGCTTGTTTGGTGAACAAGGTGACACGAAAGTTGATGATATTCTTCGCGAGCACTTCATCTGTAGAATAGGTGCCTTCTGCCCAAAAGTCAGTGTTTGGGTTTTTGGTCAAATCGACCAACTTGGGAACAGCCTCACTACTTGTCATGTAATAGCGGTAAAGTTTGTAAGAGGACGAAGAGCCGGGGGAATTCCCGTCAACCGTATAGGCGACGTAATATCCGACCATACAAAGATCTCCCGAGTCATCACTTTCCTGAGCGCCGATTGGTGTCGACACAACGAAGAAAAGGCGATCACTGTTTGCTTCTGGTGCCAGCGGCTCGGCCAATTGGACAACATCGCTGGAAGGATTCCACTGCAGTGTAGGGACGCCCTCAGCTTGGGCCATCGAACGGAGGTCACGGCCGATCACCAGGAGCGCAGCGCGGGCTTCGCGAAAGGCGTTGGTCTTTTGCTCGGATTGCCGCCACGCGTTCGATGCTTGGTTGAGCACGCTAATCATCATGACCAGGAGCACGGTTAAAATCGCCATCGAGGCAATCATCTCCACTAATGTGAAGGCGTACCTGGATGCATGCAGGCGGAAATTTTGTATACGCTTCATTTAACTAGTCCCACGCTATAAAACCATTGCAGTGTGAACTTTTCTTTTGGCGCGGTTCTCCAAAGGTGCAGGTGCAGGATAGGTAATCGAGACTTCTACGCTCGTGATTTCTCTTGTAAGCAACGGATCATCCGGGAGTGCTGATGAATTGATCGTGATGTGAACCAAGTATAGCGCGTCTCCTTGGCCATCCTCGAAAACGTCTTCGGAAATGGCACCTAAAAATTTTCCTTCGCCATCGAAAGCCCCGTAATAGGAGGCATCGTCAGTCAGTTGAAAAGTCAGGGGCAGAATGCTTGCATCTTGGATATCCAAGCCTAGGGCCACATTGCTGGGGTCACTTGCTCGGATTTCTTCTAGGACCCGTTGGGCGATGCTATTGATGTAAGTCAGATGCCGGGTTTCCTCCGCATTTTTCAGAGCCACAGGAAAGAGCCCCAGCAAAGCAACGATAGCGAAGGCAAAAATGCCAATAGACATAACAAGCTCAACAAGAGTGAATCCGTCCCGGCGCTGCGAGTAGCAGTGATGCATCATTGGGCTTCGTAACGGTTCGATTCCACGCGAGCTCGTCCCGAAAACCGCGCAAACTTGATCTCATCGAAGGGCGCGTCTGAACTTGGCTTGCTGAAATAGGACGCCTGACGCGAGAAGTTATCCTGCCCATTTTGATAGAACCCCTCGTAAAGAAAGAGGCGGAGGGCATTTTGAGACGGGCTTGAGATCATCCCTGCAGAATTCCAGGTGATCACCGGGATCGCCATGGGGGCACTAATTCCAGGGATCCCTTCTCCGGGTTCCACATCAACCGTATGCGCGCCACCAGTCGGGTTGATGGCCGAAGCACCTTGGCTGCGAAAGGACATGCCTTCGGGCAGCAACTCCCACTTGCCCAGCGGCACAAATTTGGGTGGGTTCGCTGGAGGCGGTCCGTCCACAGGGGACGTGTAATCTTTAAACAACAACATGGCTCGATACCGTGAGTCTTCTTCTGGAAATTGGGCGTCCGCGAAACCCAGATACACTGTTTTGGATGTGGAGATTGCTTCAATTCGCGCAAGGTCACACAGGTTCAATACCTTGATCACCGCACCCTGACGCGCACCGAAACGCATCGCATCGGATGCAATGGGAGCGACCAGCGTCAGGAGCGCAACGGCAATGGCTACCGCCGCCAGCAATTCCACGAGTGAAAATGCGAGCTGATCGGACACCCCTTTGCGTGGACCCTCCATACGCTTCCGCTCAGTTAGCCCACGAAGGGTGGGGCGTTCAAAAGCCCCTTTGTGACATTCTCGTGACAATTCCCTCCAGACGCTCGGTTCTTTCGCATGAAAAAGTCGCGGGTCAGCGAAAATCGACGCGGGCCGGGGTCTCAACCACCAGCACCGCTTCCTGCTGAAACCGGGCCTTGAACGCGTCGGCAACGGTCTGCACCGCCTGCCGCGTTGCCGGGTCGTTTGGCGTCAGGAGCACCAAGACCCGGCTCTCTTCCCGGCCAATGATCCCCTCGCTATTCTGCCATTGGCCTGCCGCTTCCACCACGGTGAACCCTTCCGGAAACCGGGGGGTGATCTCTTCCGCCGCAAACTGTTCCCAAGCCGCTGCGGGCACTTCGCCGAAGAAGACCTCGTGCCGACTCCACCCCTGGCCGGTGCCCAGCTGCATCGTGCAGCCGACGGCCCAAAGCAGAAACGAGCAGGAGAGGAACCGGAGCCACGCGGCGCACATGGACCGATCGATGTCAGCCGAACAGCCGGATGCCAAGCCTGCTCCTGACACCAAGTGGGATCGCGGCGGTTCTAGGGGCTGCGATTCTTCCGGGGAAATGCCCCCTCGGAACGGGGCAGTTGCGCGAGGGGTTTACAAACCGCCTCCTTGTGAATACTGATATTTCGTTCGTGCGATATTTTCCGACCCTATGACGACCTCCGAGACGGCCTGCGAAAGCGAGGCGCTTCTTAAAAACTCTTCCCTTTATAAAGAATTCCTCGCCGAAAGGGAGGAAATCCTGCGGCACAAATGGCTGGAGAGCGAGAAGGTTGGGCACGACATCGGTTTTGAACGCGCCCTGCTCGACTGGATTGTCCACCACCGTTCCTCTTGGAAAAACGAACGAAGTCGCCCGACCTAGCAGCCTG
>CAZSPO010000059.1:0-6859 GCA_964608775.1 uncultured Chthoniobacterales bacterium
CTCGCCCTGCGGGCAGCGGGAGCCGGGCGGGTCGCGGTGGTGACAAAAAAGAGCCGGAGCGACACCAACACCGCCTGGGCACAAGGGGGCGTCGCCTGTGTTACGAGTGAAGAAGACTCCTTCGACCTCCATGTGCGCGACACCCTCGACGCCGGGGCCGGGCTTTGCCACGAGCCGGTGGTCCGCACCATTGTGAGCGAAGGCCCCGACCGAATCCGGGAACTGATCGATTGGTATGGGGTCCGCTTCGACGAACGGGACAACGGCGGCCATCGTGAACTCGACCTGACCAAAGAAGGGGGCCACTCCAAGCGCCGCGTCCTCCACAACCAGGACATGACCGGACGCGAAATCGAGCAGGCCCTCCTGCGCGCCCTCGATGCGGCGGAGAATGTCACGGTGCTGGAGCACCACATGGCGATTGATTTGTTAACCTCTGTTAAACTCGGGCTCGGCACGGAAAACCGGGTGCTCGGCGCCTATGTCCTGGATGAAGAATCCGGAGCCGTCCTGACCCTCCGCTCCGACCGGGTCATCCTCGCCACGGGCGGCAGCGGGAAAGTCTATCTTTATACCACCAACCCAGACGTCGCGACCGGTGACGGCGTGGCCATGGCCTGGCGTGCCGGTGCGCCCATCGCCAACATGGAGTTTGTGCAATTTCATCCGACCTGCCTCTACCATCCCCAAGCCAAAGGGTTCCTCATCTCGGAAGCCCTTCGTGGGGAAGGGGGCATTCTCATCAATCCCCAAGGCCGCAGTTTCATGGAACGCTATGATGAACGCAAGTCCCTCGCTCCCCGGGATATTGTGGCTCGGGCCATTGACGCCGAGATGAAGAAGTCCGGGGCCAAATGTATGTTCGTCGATATGACGCACAAGCCGCCCGGTTTTGTGAAGGACCGGTTCCCCATGATCTATGAAACCTGCCTGCGTTTCGGGATCGACGCTTCCCGCCAACCCATCCCCGTCGTGCCCGCCGCCCATTACCAGTGCGGTGGCGTGGCGACCGACGCCAACGGCGCGACGGAAATCCGCGGGCTTTACGCTATCGGCGAGGTGGCCTGCACCGGTCTGCACGGCGCGAACCGTTTGGCCAGCAATTCGTTGCTCGAAGGCATCGTTCTTGCGAAACGGGCTTTCGATCATGTAACCCGTCGCATCCCGCTCCATGGAAATGGCTCCCGCCAAGTGGAACTCCCCTCGTGGCGTCCCGGGGAAGTCCAGGATCTCGATGAACTCGTCGTAATCTACCATAACTGGGATGAAATTCGCCGGGTGATGTGGGATTACGTCGGCATTGTCCGCACGGAAAAGCGACTCCGGCGAGCCAGCACCCGCCTGAGCAACTTGCTCCGGGAAATCCAGGAATTTTATTGGAACTTTACCGTGACCACCGAGTTGCTGGAACTTCGCAACCTCGCCACGGTCGCCGCCCTCATCGTCGATTGCGCTTTGCTCCGGAAAGAGAGTCGCGGCCTGCATTACACCCTCGATTACCCCGCGCGCGATGACGAGCGGTTCCTCCAAAACTCGGTCGTTCGTCGCTATTGACCCTTCACACGCAAAAGACTGAGGCAAACACGATGGGTTTTAATCAACATGAGGGAGACCTTCGATGAGCGAACGCACCGCTGATTACGACTATCATTTGCCCGAAGCCCTGATCGCTCGCCACCCCGCCCCGCAGCGCGAAAGCGCGCGCATGCTAATTCTTGACCGCCAAACGGGGAGCTGGACGCACGGGCATTTCACCGAGTTTCCCGGTTTGTTAGATCCAGATGAATTGGTGGTGCTGAACAATGCCAAGGTTGTTCCCGCCCGCTTCTATGCGGACGACGGTCGGATGGAATTCTTACTACTGGAAGGGCTCGGCACCCGTTCCTGGCGTTGTCTAGCAAAACCCGCCCGCCGCTTAAGGCCCGGCACCCGCGTCTCCTGCGGCGGAGCCTGCGGTCGGGTCGAATCGGTTTATGAGGAGGATGGCAGCCGCCTGATCCAATGGGAATCCGCCCCACCGGATCTTGACGAGATCGGCCATCTGCCCTTGCCCCCTTACCTGAACCGCGCAGAGGAACCGGGAGACCGCGAGCGTTATCAAACGGTCTATGCCGCCAAACCGGGAGCCGTGGCTGCCCCGACCGCCGGGCTTCATTTTTCCCAGGAAATTCTCAGAAAAATCCCGCACGCATTCCTCACTCTCCACGTCGGTGCGGGCACCTTTCGACCCGTGCAAACGGAGCAAATCCGCGATCATTTCATGCACGAAGAACGATTTGAAATCGATGCCGCCGCCGCAGACGCGATTAATGCCGCCAAGAAAATCTGCGCGATTGGCACGACCTGTGTCCGGGTCTTGGAAGGGTGCCGCCGGGAGTCGGACGAGCGAGTTTTTCCGCAAACCGGGGCGACTTCGATTTTTTTGCATCCGCCGCATCCCATCCGGCGGGTCCACCGATTGTTAACAAATTTTCATCTCCCCCGCTCAACGCTCCTCATGCTTGTCTCGGCATTTGCAGGCCGGGAATTGGTCCTGGCCGCTTATGAAGCGGCGGTGCAGGAACGCTACCGCTTTTATAGCTATGGCGACTGTATGCTGATCCAATGATCACCCCACTGCAGCGGGGCTGACGAGTAGGGTCCGTTCCAGCAGCCCGCCGCTTTTCAAGCCGTCTAACAATGCCCCGGCCCAGGTTTCCATCATTGCGGCCGCTCTCCGGGCTGTCGCTTGCATCCGGAGCGCATCCGCCTCTTGCAAGGGTCCGACCGCTGGCAAACCGGTCGCCTCCCGAACCCCGGATAAATTGTGCGCAACCCGGAGATCCGCCGTGAGAAACAGGGGCAACCACTCGCTCTCCGCCGGGATTGCCAACAACATCCGAGCTTCCCGCCCGTGGGCATGCGCCTCAGCGATTCGGGCTACGACCGCCGCCGGATCTTTGCCAGGCTGGGCGGCCCCCTCCGTTTTGGCCGTGAGCGTGGGAACGATGCGCTGCATCAACTGCGCCAATCGCGGGCAATCCACCGCCAGCAGCGAGCCATCTGGAACCGGCAGCGGAGCGGCGAAGCGGATTACGTGAAAGCCGACAATCGGGGCTTCCGACGCAGCAAAGGCGGAGCCAGCGGCGGTAATGCCCAGGGCGACCCCGGCGGACTGGCGAAGGAATTGGCGGCGGTCAATGGGGCGAGAAAGCGTCATATCGGTAAATTGGAATAGCCCCAGGGAAAAAGCAATCCGGCTGTGCGCACCGATGGTTGCGCGACGAAAATGTTGCACAACCCGCGTTGCGAATCCTCTTCTCTCCGATTTCGGATTCATTTCGATGCTTCAGCGAATTTCAATTCTGGCCCGACGATGGAGAATGGCGGGCATCGGTTGGCTGGCTTTGTGGCATTTTACGGTCCTCAGCCTGGGTGGGGAACATGCGGAGCGCACGATTTGGCACGACTGGCTGGCGGGCGATTCCCTTACGGGCGAGTGGGCGGGGGTCCGGCAACGCTGGGAAACGCATGGGGTGGTCCCTTCCTTTTCCTTCTCGGCCCAAGAGTGGAGCAACCTGAGGGGGGACTGCCTCTCGGCAGGCTATCTCCGCTGCGCTTCGGCTCAGGGCTTGGAACTTTTAAACAACGAGAACCCAGGGCGTTGCTCTGAGTTGGCGCCATTCGGCACTAGCGCCTTGTCGGATTTCATGGGAGTCTCCCTCCCCATGTTTGAGATTGGTCACCAACAGCCCCTTGCGTGGTTGCATCGGCTAGCTCCCCTCGGTTTTCTTTTGCTCGGAGGTTGTGTCCTGCCGCCGAATCAGCTCACCCTCGTGCCCGGGGAAGCGGAGACCAAAACCGTCTATCAAACGACAAAGGTGCTGACGGGCAAGGCCTCTTATTATTATGGTCGCTGGATCGGGCGAAAGACGGCCAACGGGGAAATTTACCGGGCGACTGACGTGACAGCCGCGCACAAGACCTTGCCCTTCAATACGATGGTGCGGATCACCAATTTGCAGAATGGCAAATCCGTGGTGGTCCGAATTAACAATCGCGGGCCTTACATTCGCGGGCGGATCCTCGACCTCAGTCTTGAGGCCGCCAAAGCCATCGAGATGACCAAGGCGGGTGTCGTGCCGGTGCGCGCCGAAATTTTGGAAGAGATCGAAGTGGTCGTGAAGCCGGTGGAAAATGTGAGCCCGCCCACGTGGTGGGTCGCCTGGCTGGAAGCCGCCCGCGAGCAAGCGGCTGACGACGACGCACGCTGAGCCGACTCGGTTAATCCCAATGAGGCATCAATGATGAACCATGGGGGGGGGCCGGACTCACCGATCAGCATCTCGCATTCAAAAAATCTCCCGAACCGAAAATTTTCCCTTGCACCAGCCCCCCGCTCACGACATGGTGGCTAGGCCACTGACCACCAGCCATGGAATCCCCTCCCCTCCCCCCTCCTATTGCGCCCCCTCTCGCGCCTCCCATTGTCACCGAGCCGGTTTATCGGCAGTTGACCCGGGTATGTCGGGAATCCCTACGGTGTGGCGATGTGGTGCCCGGTCAGCAATTCCCCTCCGAACGGGAGTTGGCCGCCAAATACGGCGTCAGCCGCGCCACCGCCAACAAGGTCATCTCTAACCTAGTCGCCGAAGGCCTCCTCCAATTCCGCCCCGGCATCGGCACTTTCGTTCGGGAACCCTCTCGCTCTCTCCATGCTTCCCTTCGCGAGATGGAGAGTTTCACAGAACATGCCAGGACCCTCGGGCTGGAGCCAGAAACCCGGATTCTGGCCTTCGAAAAAATCACAGCCGCCGATCTGCCGCCCGATGCTGCCGCCGGGCTCACCTATGCCGATGAGGCTCCCGGAGCGGCGTTCTATTTTGAACGCCTCCGCCTGGCCGATGGCGATCCGGTCATTCTAGAACAACGCTGGCTCGCCGCCTCCCTCGTGCCCGGCCTTCGCAAACGGGAACTCGCTGGCTCCCTTTACGCCCTTTTGGAAGAGCGCTTCAACCTCACCCTCTGGGGAGAACGCCACACAATCCGCGCCCGCGCCCTCGATGCCCGCGAAGCGGCGCTCCTTCAGCAAGCCCCCGGCATGCCCGCCCTCGTGGTCGAAGGCCCAGGATACGGCCCCGAACGTCGCCCCGTCTGGTATCAACAACTCGTCCATCGCGCGGATAAATACGAACTCGTCAACGAGGTGAAAACTTCCCGCAACGGCAGTCGCTCCCAACTCCAGATTTTACCCGCTGCCTAGTTCCGGCTGCCCCATTTATTTCGCCCCCTCCCGCTCATTCTTCCACCCACCCAACCCAACACCCCATGACCGCTACCCCTCCCTCCTCCACCCTCCTGCCCGGCTTCCACCGTGGCAGTCGCTTCACCGGTTCGTCCGCCACCCGGATACCCGTGACGTCGCCGTGGGACGGCTCGCTCCTCGGCGAACTGCCCTGTTTCACCTCTTCTGAAGTCGATGCGGCAGCCGCTGCGGCCGGAGCTGCCTTCAAAACGTGGAGCCGCACCCCGGTAAAAGACCGCGTGCAACCGCTCTTTCGTTTTAAGCAACTGGTCGAAAACGAGATCGAGGCGTTGGCTGAGCTCGTTTCGCAAGAAAACGGCAAAACGGTGGCAGAAGCCAAAGCAGGCATCGAAAAAGGATTGGAGGTCGTCGAGTTTGCCACGGCCATGCCCCAGCTGATCGGTGGCGACCTGCTGGAGGTAAGTCGCGGCGTCGATTGCCGCACCCGACGCTATCCGCTCGGCGTGGTGGCGGGGATCACCCCATTTAATTTTCCAGCCATGGTCCCCATGTGGATGTTTCCGATCGCCATCGCGACGGGCAACACTTTCCTGCTAAAACCTTCCGAACAAGTCCCGCTCACCCCCGTGCGCATCGCGGAGCTTCTGAAAGAGGCCGGCCTCCCCGACGATGTTTTTCAGGTGGTGCAAGGGGATCGCGAAACCGTCGGAGCCCTCCTTGACCACCCTGGCATTGCCGCCGCCGCCTTTGTCGGCTCGACCCCTGTGGCCAAACTGGTTTATGCCCGAGGCATTCAGGCAGGCAAACGAATGCTCACCCTCGGCGGAGCCAAGAACCATCTCGTGGTGGTCCCCGATGCGGATCTTGATATCACCGCTCGCAATGTCGTTAGCTCCTTTACCGGTTGCGCCGGCCAACGTTGTATGGCGGCTAGCGTCCTCTTGACGGTGGGAGCCTGCGACCATGTGGTGACGGCAATCATCGAAGCCGCCCGCACCGTCCGTCCCGGCTGCGAAATGGGGGCGGTCATTAGTGAGAAAGCTCGCGACCGCATCGAAAGTTACATTGTCAAAGCCCGCCAAGAAGGAGCCGAGATCTTGCTCGACGGCACCGGAGCCAAGGTCGAAGGGAAGGAAGCCGGCTATTATGTCGGACCGACCGTCATCCGGCATGCCGGACCGGACACCGAATGTTTGCGAGACGAGATTTTTGGCCCGGTCATTTCGGTCGTCGGGGTGCAAACTCTCGATGAAGCGCTCGCGATTGAAAACGCCAATCCCTATGGTAATGCCGCCGCGATTTACACCACCAGCGGGGCCGCCGCCCGATACTTCGAAGAACGGGCCAGCGCGGGAATGATCGGGATTAATATCGGCGTCCCGGTGCCGCGCGAGCCATTTAGTTTCGGGGGTTGGAATGATTCGAAATTCGGTGCTGGCGACATCACCGGCATGGATGGCATCAGCTTCTGGACGAAAACCAAGAAAACAACGGAAAAATGGACGGCCGGTGGAGCCTCCAACTGGATGAGCTAATGAAAGCAGCAATTTATCACGGCAAAGAAGATATCCGCATCGGCGACTCCCCCGATCTTTCTCTCGACGAAGGTGAGGT
>CAZSPO010000059.1:6869-12775 GCA_964608775.1 uncultured Chthoniobacterales bacterium
GCTCTGTTTGCGGCACCGACCTGCGGACCTACCGTCACGGCGACGCAAAAATCGCCCCGCCCCGAGTGCTCGGCCACGAGTTCTGCGGTCGGGTGATCGAGTCACGCGCACCAGAGGCCAATGTGCAGGTGGGCGACCGGGTGGTCATGTATATCGTCATTCTCCACGACCGAGATCGTTACATTGAGATGGGGCGGGAGAATCTTTCGGGCAACCGGACGACCATGAGTTACCATCACGACGGAGCATTCGCCCCGAGAGTTAAAATCCCGGCGATTGCGGTCCGACAGGGCAATCTTTTCAAAGTCGAAAGCGACATCCCATCCGACGTGATGAGTTTGGCAGAACCGCTCGGATGCTGCATGAACGCCCACAGTCGGCTCGGGGTTGGCTTGCAAGATACCGTGGCAATCATCGGGGCCGGCCCGATCGGAATGATGCACGCCGCTCTCGCCCGCTTGCAAGGAGCACAGAAAGTCTTCGTCTTAGATGTCAATGCCGAGCGGCTGGAAAAAGCGGCTGGGTTCGACATCGACGGCACGTTGCTTGTGCAAAAAGATGGTTCGCATCAAGCGGCTATCCGCGAGTTAACCGACGGCCAGGGCCCAAACGTCGTGGTCGTAGCGGTCAGCGCGGCCTCCGCCCAAAACGACGCCCTTGGCATGGCCGCTAAAGCGGGGCGAGTGAATTTCTTTGCGGGCCTCCCAAAATCGAACCCCATCGCTCCGCTCGATATTAATCAGGTTCACTACAAGGAACTCGAAATCAGCGGCTCTTACTCAGAGAAAAAGCGCGATTTTCAAGCCGCCTTTGCCCTGCTCCATAGCGGACGGTTCCCCGCCGACCGCATCATCACCCATCACCTGCCGCTCGACCGGCTCCTCGAAGCCTTCCCGCTCATGGAGAGTGGGGAAGCCCTCAAAGTTTGTATCCAACCCCAAGCCTGACCCTATCTCATGAGTGAATCCCTAACAGAAATCGGCCTGCTTATCGGCGGGCGCACGGTGCCTCCTGCCGAGCGTGAATCCTTTACCGTCCTTTCCCCAGCCGATGGTCGGCCGGTCGGCAAAGTGGCGATGGCGACTACCCAGGATGTCGATGACACGGTCCGCACCGCCCACGAAGCGTTTAAGGCTTGGTCCGGCCTGACCGCTTATGACCGCCAGAAAATCATTCTCAAAGCCACCGCCCATGTCCGTAAACAAGCCGATGCCATCGGACGCCTCATGGCCTTGGAACAGGGGAAACCGCTGAAACAATCTGTCTCCGAAATCGGAGCCTCCTGCGATACTATCGATTACTATGCCGCCGAAGGGGTGCGGATCGAAGGGTATACCAGCCCGCCGGAATCGAACGAATACCGTTCGATGGTCATCTATCAACCCATCGGGGTCTGCGCCCTGATTACTCCCTGGAATTATCCTGTCTCGCTTCTGAGCTGGAAACTGGGGCCGGCCTTGGCGACCGGTTGCACCGTGGTGGTTAAACCGACGACAGTCACTCCCATGTCGCCCGCTGCATTCTGCATGGCGCTGATCGAAGGCGGCATCCCTGCCGGGGTCATCAATGTGCTGCCGGGTTCGGGCCGGGTCTTGGGCGAAGCCCTGGTGCAACATCCGCTGGTCCAAAAAGTCGCGATGACCGGCTCCACGGCCACCGGCAAGCGGCTGATGGAATTGTTCGGCCCCTCCTTGAAAAAAATCTCGCTGGAACTCGGTGGCCATTGCCCAGCGGTGGTCTGTGAGGACGCCGATGTCGATGTGGCCGCAAAAATCATCGCATACAAAGGGTTCCGCAACATGGGCCAATCGTGCAGCTCGATTAACCGGGTGATCGCGCATCGCACCCGCCACGACGAGTTGGTGGAAAAACTCAAAGCGATCGCGGCCTCCATGTCGATTGGCGATGGCGTGACGGATCCCGGTGTGGATCTCGGCCCCATGGCCACCGCCGACGGCGTCACCACTTGCCAGGAACATGTCGCCGATGCCGTGGCCAAAGGGGCAACTATCGCTCATGGCGGACGCCCTCCCGAAGGAGAAGCCTACTCCAAAGGTTACTACTATCAGCCGACCATTTTGACGGGTGCTAAAAAAGGGATGGTCGTGATGGAAGAAGAGACCTTCGGGCCTGTCGTTCCCTTTGTCGCTTTCGACACGCTGGAAGAGGCGGTCGCCCTAGCCAATGATACCCGCTATGGCCTCGTCGCCTATCTTTTCACCCGCAACTATGCCACGACGATCAAGGCCAGCGAAGCCCTCGAAGCCGGCACGGTCTGTGTGAATCACGGGGCGGTGAATACGAATTATGCACCTTACGCAGGCTGGAAAGATAGCGGTTACGGCGTGGAACTCTCCCGCCGCGCCGTCTTTGAATACCTCCACACCAAACATATCAAGGTCGCCCTTTAACCGCCCTCCAACTACCCTCCCTGCCATGCTCCTTTCCCCATCGCAAGCCCGTCGGTTGTTCCAACTCGGCGTGGAGGAACATTTCGCCGTCCTGGCGGTGAACGCTGACAGCCATGGAGCCATCCTCGATGTCTTGACCTGCGCCAAGACGTTAGACGCACCCGTCATCATCGAGACGAGTCTTTGGCAACTGCAAGGCTGGAGCTTCGGAGCTGGCGATCCCCTCCTCGGCATCGCTCGATACGCTTCCACAGTCGGGTTGCTCGCAGAATCGGAACGATTCCAATCGGTGCCGGTGATTCTGCATACCGACCATATCAAAGGACCGCTGACCCTCAGTATTTTGCGACACGCCATGGCGGGGGTGACTCCGACTTACTCCAGCGTTTCCCTCGATTCTTCGGAAATGACGGAAGCGGAGAATATCGCCACCATGTGCCAGTTGTGCGAGATCGCACGGGAGACGGGGGTGGACGCCTGTCTGGAAATGGAAGCGGGCGTGGATGATGGCCTGACCCCGATCGAGGCCGCCGAAGTCTTGCTTGCCCCCGTCGAACGTCGCTATCCCGGTCGCCTCGCTCTTTGGGCTCCCGGTGTCGGCACCCAACACGGTTTGGCAAGTGACGGCTATCCTAGCTTTGACCCCGCCCACGTCCGAGCCCACGCAGAAAAGGCGGCCAGCCTTGCCGGACGCCCCATTGGCATCGCGCTGCACGGCTCTTCCGGTCTCCCCGAGTCCGGGCTGCGGGCCGCCGTGCAAGCCGGCGTTGCCAAGGTGAATTGGAGCTCCGAATCCCTTCTCATCCGGTCGATGGCCGCAGCCGAATATTATGCTTCCCACACCGCCGAGTTGACCAAGGGCCATCCGAAATGGAAGGCGACGGCGATGGATAACGGCCTACAACAATCTATTAGCGAACGTTACCAACCAAAGGTTTGTCAACGCATGGAACTGCTTGGCGGTGCCGGTCGCGGAAGCCGAATCCGCGAGGTGCTCGCCTAGCTCTCGAAAGCTCAACCCCCCAACTTATATGATCCAACCTCCCTTGCGCTGGGGATTTCTCAGCACCGCCAAACACGGGGCCAATGCCTATGTCCCCGCCATCCGCCGCGCTCGGAACGGCACGCTTTTTGCCGTAGCCAGCCGGAACCAAGAAAAAGCGGCCGCTTTCGCCCAAGAGCATGGATTCCCCAGGGTGCATGCAAGTTATGAGGCATTAATTGCCGATCCCGAGGTGGATGTCATCTATAACCCCCTGCCCAACAGCCTTCATGCCGAGTGGAGTATTCGCTGTGTGGAAGCCGGTAAACCGGTCCTCTGCGAAAAACCACTCACCGGCAATGCGGCGGAAGCCGAGGCCATGGCGGCGGCAGTCGAACGAACCGGTGTGCCGATTGCCGAGGCTTACATGTATCGGCTTCACCCCCTCAATCGGCTCGCCCGGGAAATTGTGCAAAGCGGGCGGCTGGGCGATGTGCGCAATGTGCGAGCCATGTTTTTTGCGCCGGGCAATGACCCGACTAACATCCGTTTCCAACGGGAGTTGGCGGGGGGAGCCATGCGGGATTTGGGCGGCTATTGCACCAGCCTCATGCGTTACTTGTTACGGGAGGAACCCGTGGAAGTCGTCGCGGTTTCCCAGGAACATCCCAACGGGGGAATCGACTTTCGGATGAGCGGAGCCTTGTTGTTCCCCGAAGGCCGCACCGCTTCTTTTGACTGCGGCTTCGGCGTGCCCTTTGCCTGCAGCTACGAAGTCATTGGCACCGAAGGCCGCCTCACCGTTCCCGAAGGGGCCATGGTGGCGAGTAAAACCCGGGCGCAACGAGTGGAAGTCTGGGATGCCAAGGGCCACGAAGTGCTCGAAGCGCCTATTGCCGATCATTACCAACTGATGGCCGAAGCTTTTGTCGACGCAGTAACCGGCCAAGCCCCGCTCGAATTCCCCATCGCCGATGCCGTCATCAATATGCGGCTCATGGACCGCGTGCTGGCTGCCGCCGGGTATCCGGCTTGAGTGGAGCAGTGGGCTGATCTGCATAGGGACGACTGGCTCGCCGATTGGCCACCTTACTAGACTTGAGCACTCCCTCTATTCAATCGAACCAATGGAGTAATTACGAATTTCCTAAGTTTGTTGCGTCCGCCAGGCTTTATGCCCATTCCACCCTCAACTCGCAGGCGAAGCCGCGCCCCCGGTCAGGCGTAGGGGGACTTTGACGTTGGGCAGGAAAAAATTCACGAGAAACAACAGACGGGACGCGGAACCTC
Source organism: uncultured Chthoniobacterales bacterium (assembly GCA_964608775.1). Classification (GTDB taxonomy): domain Bacteria; phylum Verrucomicrobiota; class Verrucomicrobiia; order Chthoniobacterales; family CAZSPO01; genus CAZSPO01. Next base: position 11,553 of record CAZSPO010000059.1, read on the forward strand.
TTTTCTCGATTCATGATAACAATGGCGGCAACCCTCCGACTCGGTCGCCCGCCCGTGATTTTCTCTGTTAATCGATCGGGTCGCCGGTGGAGCGGGTGAGTTCGTGGAAGCGGGTCATTAACTCCTGGGTGACCGGCCCCGGCCGCCCGTCGCCGATCACGCGGGAATCCAATTTAACCACCGGGATCACTTCGGCTGCGGTGCCGGTCAAAAAACATTCGTCGGCCGTGAAGACGTCGTAACGGGTGAGCTCGGGTTCTTCGACCACGTACCCGCTCTCGCGGGCCAGCCGAATCACGACTTCACGCGTGATCCCCCAAAGGGAACCGGCCGATACAGGCGGGGTGACAACTCGCCCGTTGCGGACGACGAAAACGTTATCGCCGGTGCATTCGGCGATGTAACCGGCTTCGTTCAGCATGAGCGCTTCGACTGCGCCCGCTTGGCCCGCCTCCATTTTCGCCAGAATATTGTTCAGATAATTCAAGGACTTCACAGCGGGCGGCATGGCGGCTGAGGAATTGCGCCGGGTGGCGGCCGTCACCACCGCGAGGCCGTCCCGATACATTTCCGCAGGATACAAGCTGATGGTCGCCGCGATAATAATGATTGAAGGCGTTTTGCAACGCTCAGGCGCAAGACCGAGGTTGCCGACGCCGCGGGTGACAATCAATCGCACGTAACCATCCCGCAACTCGTTGAGCCGGATGGTTTCGATTACCTTCTCCTTGAGTGTCTCCACCGGCATGGGGATTTGGAGCATGATGACTCGGGCGCTTTTGTAGAGTCGATCCAGGTGACGATCCAATTCAAAGACCCGACCGTTATAAAAGCGGATGCCTTCAAACACCCCATCCCCATAGAGCAAGCCATGGTCAAAGACCGAGATTTTCGCCTCTTGTTCACTGCAATAAGCGCCGTCGATATAAATTTTCATACTGGAGAAGGAGCCGCCGGAGGTCGGAGTTTCTGCTAAAAAAATCTGTAGCACGGAATCCCGGTGCAGCGCCAATGAGAGAAGCGAAAAAATTCACTGCCGGGGTCAACCGACCAGTCGTCCGTCGCGGATTTCGAGACGGCGGTCGCCGCGTTCCGCCAATCGCCCGTCGTGGGTGACGACGATGAGGGTGCGGCGGGTTTCGCGGGTTAGTTCGAGCAACAGATCGACCACGGTGTCGCTGGTTTTGTCGTCCAGATTGCCCGTCGGCTCGTCGGCGAAGAGA
>CAZSPO010000060.1:0-6839 GCA_964608775.1 uncultured Chthoniobacterales bacterium
TCACCCACATACATCCCGCGAATCTTTTTGTTGGGATTCGTATAGGCTCCCTGAGCCAGGGAAGAAAACGCCATCAGCGGAATGTTTTTCGCCGCGCAACAATGCTGGAGCTCCCGCGTGATCTGCGCCTCCGCCGAGTCTTCAGCCGCAGGATTCCGACGCGCATAAGTGTAACGATTCTGAATGCAGGAGATCGGCACGTAATCATGCTTCTCTGCCACATGCAGATACTCCATCACTCGGTAAGTATAAAAGTGGCTCCCACCGAAATACTTGATCTTTCCTTCCTTCTTAAGCTGGGTGAAAATTTCTAATGTCTCTTCAACCGGCTGGGAGAAATCATCTCGGTGCGCAAAGTAGAGGTCGATGCATTCAACCTTTAAACGTCTCAAGCTGGCTTCGCATTCTTGACGAACGATTTTCGGATTCAATCCAGCCGGCACATCGCCGTAGGGGAGCGCCACCTTCGTCGCTAAAAAAACTTCTTGCTTGTCGGATTTCTGACTCAGCCAGTCGCCAATCAGCTCTTCACACTCTCCTCCGGTCCCCCCCGGTTGCCAAACCGTGTAGCAGTTTGCGGTATCCAAAAAGCGTCCTCCCGCCTCCCAATAGGCGTCCATGACCTGCCGCGAGACCGGGTCGGAGACGCTGGACCCCATATTCATGGTTCCCAATGCAAACTGGCTTACGTGCTCGGTTGTTTTACCAAAAGGAATTTTTTTCATCCGCCCTTTGTGCGCTGAGCGTTTCGTGTCGTCAAGCGTATCTCGCAGGTGTGGCAAAAGAGGCTTGGAAAATGACTGCGTGCCGGGCGCCCTGGCGGCAGGGTAGGGGGCGCCAGTTCGCAACGGGCGATTGACCTCTGGGCCTCCGCGCACCGCAGTCAATCTTGCCCTTCACATTGCTGCCTTTTTTCTTGATCCCCTTTTGTTTGAATGAAGACAGGTCAATTTTCCTCTTGAGCATTGCTCAAGGCGGAGCGTAAGGATTCGGCATGCATCAGTTTTCGGATTATAGATGGTTAAGAGGGTTCAATGTCATTCCTTCCTGGGCGGCCCGGATTGAACAAGCGTGGTGGAATTATGATCCCCTTCTTTTCCGGGAAGAGGTGGCTTTGGCCCGGGAAGTGCATGCTAATTGCATACGGCTCTGGATCGAGTTTAGCGCTTGGATGGTGGATCCCAACATGATCCGTGATCGGTTTCTGGATGCGGTCACGGCAGTTGACGAAGCCGGTATGAAGACAATGCCCTGTTTATTCAATCGCTGGCACGACGTCGATTACGATTATGGCGGGACCTATCCGCATAGTTGGTTCTATCATCCCCAGGCGAAACAACGGTTTAATGGCATACAACAGCATGTGCATTACGTCCGCCATATCGTGGAGCCGTTGAAGAGGGATCCGCGCATCCTGATCTGGGATCTTTGTAACGAACCACAATCCGTCGACTGGAATGCCCGTCATGCCGCGCATGAACTCCATTGGCTTGCCCGCATCGCGGACACGGTTCGCCGGGCGGGGGCCGAGCAGCCGATTACCATTGGAACAATGGGGTTGCCAAACATCGAACTTTTTGCTCCGATTTGCGACGTGCTTTGTTGCCATCCTTATGCCACTGACCCGGAAACGCTCGCTCCCTTGATTCGCGATGCAGCGGATGTGAGCAGCCGCCATGGGAAACCGATGCTTTCCAACGAAACGATTCCCGGAGCCCTCGATGATCTGCGCCGGGCGGAACTGGCCCGCTGGACGATTCCGATGATGGAGGAGGCAGGATTTGGCTGGATGGGCTGGGGATTGCGGGAAGGCAAAACCGTCTCCACCCGTCGCGATCGGTTTGACCCGAATGGGGTCGATGGGGAAGGTTTCCATGCGTGGTTCACCCGCGATGGGCGCTTGCGTGAGGGCTTGGACTTTCTGCGGCAAGAGCCGCAATATCGGGCACCGTGGGAAGGATGAATCAAACGCCTAACATTCTCTGGGTTTGCACAGATCAACAACGCTGGGATACTCTCGGTTGTCTCGGTAATCCTTATGTCCAGACCCCGGTGCTTGATCGATTGGCAGCCGAGGGGGTGTTATTCGAGGAGGCCTATTGCCAAAGTCCGGTTTGCAGTCCGAGCCGGGCAAGTTTCATGACGGGGCGTTTGCCTCGCACGGCGCGTTGTCGACAAAATGGGCAGAATATCCCGGAAGACGAAGTTCTGGTGACGAAACGGTTGGCAGACGCGGGATACCATTGCGGTCTATCGGGCAAGTTGCATCTCTCCGCCTGCTTACCCAAGGCCTGTGTGAATGGAGTCGAGCGACGGATTGACGACGGCTACGCGGAGTTTCATTGGTCCCAACATCCGGCTCCTGCCTGGGGTCGGAACAATGCCTACTGGGCGTGGCTCGAAGATAATGGGATAGCTTACCCAAAGGGAATGATTCCCCAATCCACTTTCGTGGAAAGGGGGATTGACGAGGAATGGGGACAAACCAAGTGGTGTGTGGATCGTGCGATCGATTGCATCCATTCACACCGCGACAAGAATCGACCATGGCTTTTTTCGGTGAACATTTTTGATCCTCATCATGCTTTCGATCCGCCCCCGGATCGGCTGGCGCGGTATGAACCTTTTTTGAACGATATTCCTCTGCCCGACTTTCTCGAAGGAGAACTCGACACGAAACCGGCTTATCAGAAGCGCGACAGCGAAGGTGCCTATGGCGGAGTGATGCACTACGAGCGCTCGAAGATGCGGGAGGCCGACCATCGCTGGGTGCGCGCTGCCTATTGGGCTATGTGCGATGCGATCGATACGCAAGTGGGCCGACTGCTCGAAGCGCTTGAATCGACGGGGCAACGGGAGGACACGCTAGTCATTTTCATGTCTGACCATGGGGAAATGTTGGGGGATCACGGCATCTATCTGAAGGGCCCGTATTTCTATGAACCCGCTATTCGCGTTCCCCTGATTTTCTCCTGGCCTGGCCAGATCGAGCCGCGTCGGGTCAGCACCCCGGTAGAGTTGATCGATATCGCCCCCACCTTGCTGGAGGCAGCGGGTCTCCCAATGGAAGTCGGCATGCAAGGACACTCGCTCCTCTCTGTGCTACGGGATGCCTCACGGAATCCAACGCAGCGGGATGTTTACTGTGAATATTACGATGCTATGCCGTGGCACAAAGATCCCCCGGCGCAAATGACCATGCTGCGCACAGAACGTTACAAGCTCGTGGTCGATCATCTAGGCGAAGGCGGAGAACTTTATGATCTCCAGGACGATCCCAAGGAATTTGTGAATCGCTGGCATGATCCGCAGTTTGGGGTGATTCGTGCGGACTTGTTACTGCGGCTTTGCCATCGGATGGCGGCCAGCGTGGATCCAAAACCGTTGCGGCAGGCCATTTGGTGAGATCTCCGTCAACTCCATGAGTTCTTACCGGCTCTCGACAAACACCGCCTCGGCGAACTCATCGACCTGATTGGGACGATTGCCTTGATTCAGTCAGCTACTGGAAACGCGATCGCCAAAAAGCCGCGCTGCCCCCCGATTCCGGTGGGGGCGAAAGCAGTGGCCCCCTCGAAACCGCCCCACCGCTCCGTCGATCCGCTCGCCCGGGTTTACGAATACTACCCGCCGGACTTGCAGGATGAAGCGGTGAAGAGGGTGCTCAAGCAGGCGGAGTTGCTGTGTGCGGAGTGGGTGTGAGGGAGCATCACGTCGTCGATTTGACGTCTTCCCTTGACTTGATGCAGATGCCCTCCGGGGCAAACGATTTTCCGGTGAGATCCGGCGGCTTGCGCCACAGGCTAATATCCATAGAGCCCTGCCGAGCTCATTCGCCCCCATTCGTTGCACCGGAGCTAAGCCCCCTCATGGACATGCCTTTACAACCCGGGAAAGAGGAAGGAATATTCAGCTTCTCCCCTGTTGATGGCCTCCATGGCATTGATTCTTCTCCGCTTCGTTTTCAAGCTTGGTATGGTCGGCTTATGCTTGGCCTTCTTCCTCCTCGGCATCGGTTGGTGGTTGACTCCCACCCTCCCGGAGCATGGGGGCTCGCTTGATCCGACCGTGGTCGAGCAGGCGAGAGCCATGCGGGAAGCGGCTTTTGATCCCGCCGCCCCCCCGGTGGTGCAGGTCGAGGTGGACCTTTCGGAAGGGCCCGGGGCACCTTGGTTTCCCAAAGGGGAATCACCGATCCTGGAAGCGCTCGTGCAATCGGGCCACTTGCCTCCTGTGGCGGAGCGGACCGGACCAGAACCGGTGGTCCTGAAAGGAACGGATGGCCCCGGACGCTACGGCGGCACCTGGCTGCGACTGGCCACGGCTCCGTTTGATGTCAATGTGATTGGCTGGCGGATTGGCGGCGTTAGCCTTGTCCGGTGGTCCCCCATGGGATACCCGATTCGGCCACACCTCGCCAAGGCCTGGGAGGTCCATGATGGCGGACGCCGTTGGGTATTTCATTTGCGGAAAGGAGTCCGCTGGTCGGATGGCCATCCATTTACTAGCAACGACATTATTTATTGGTTTGAGGCAGATCACCTCGCGATGGACAGCCCGCCCCCGCCTTGGATGTTCACCCGCGGGAAAATGGGGCGAGTGGAGAAGTTAGACGATTGGACGGTGCAATTTGTTTTTGAAGAACCGAACGGCATCCTCCTAGAGGGGCTAGCCAGCGTTGGAAATTGGCCGCCTTTCACCCCCGAACATTATCTTCGTCCATTCCATCCCAAACTTGGGGATCTCGAGCGCAGAGAGGCTATGATGGCAGCCCAAGGAATCGAAAATCCCCGCTCTTTTTACCGCACGTTAAAGGATTTCCGAAACACCGAGCATCCCAGGATGTGGCCCTGGATTTACCGGACTCGTCAGACAACACCGCCCGAAACTTTTGTACGAAACCCCTATTATTTCGCCGTCGATCCAGCCGGTCGCCAGCTCCCCTATATTGACCGGGTCTTGATCGATCAGCGCAGCCCCAAGTTGTTGGCCATAGCCGCTGCAAACGGCAGCGTCTCCATGCAGTCACGGCACCTGGGATTTGAAAATTACACGATGCTCATGGAGAATCGGGAGGCAAACAGGTATCAGGTGCGCCACTGGTATAATGCGGTGCGTTCGGCCTTTGCACTCTGGCCGAATCTCAATCGGCGGGTGAGCCCTGACGATCCTGAATCCGAATGGAAAGCGAAGTTCCTGCGGGACAAACGATTTCGACAAGCGCTCTCTCTCTCGATCAACCGGCAGACTATCATTGATGCGTTCTATGCCGGGCAGGGTGCGCCAGCGCAAATTGAGCCAGGGCCGGAGTCGGAGTTTGGAAATGAACGGCTACGCAACAGTTTTACCGCCTTTGACCCCGCACGGGCCGAAGCGATGCTGGATGAGTTGGGGCTCGATCAGCGGGATGCGGAGGGGATGCGAACGTTTCCTGATGGTAGTCGGATGGTTTGGTTTCTGCATTTCACCGATTTCACTGGGGAAGGGCCGTTGCAGTTCGTGATCGACGATTGGGCGGCGGTTGGGGTGCGAGCGGCCATGCGCGAGCGTGCGCGGGCGCTTTTCACTAAGGAAAGGGCGGCTTTGCTACAAGATTTCACGGTCTGGGGAGGGGAAAGTGAGTTTAACCCCCTCACCGAGCCACGCAGCTTTGTGGCCACCCACAGTTGGTCGCATTTCGCACCTGCATACGGGGTCTGGTTTCACTTGGGTGGCCTGTATGGAAACGAGCGGGCGGCCCGACGCCCAGAACCGCTCGTCGGCGGCCCCATTCGCCGGGGCCAGGAAGTCTTCGATGAAGCGCGTCACACGACCGAACGACCCAAGCAGATCGCGTTGTTTGAGCAAATTTTTGATATCGCAGCGGAAGAACTTTTTTCCATCAGCATCGCCACCCCGCCTCCTGCTCTGGCGATCGTAAGCGACCGAATGCGCGGGGTGCCGGACAACGTGCTCTTCGGAGCCTTCTATCAAACCCCAAACAACGCGTCACCGGAGACCTTCTATTTTTCGACGAACCACGACTCCTCAGGGGCCATGGCTGCCATGCGCCAGGAATTGATAACCAGCCAGGCAGCCGACGGCATGGTCGAAAGCGATGAGGGTAATAGAGGTGGGCGATTGGGGGCCCTATTGACCGGGGCCTTTGCTTGCATCGCAGTGTTGGGATTCTTGTTGGCCGGGATTCGGCATCCGTTTATCGGACGTCGCCTTCTCATTATGATTCCTACTCTTGGGATTATTTCAGTGGTGACGTTCGCTGTGATTCAACTGCCGCCGGGTGACTTTGTCACTTCCCGCATTTTAGAGTTACAGCTCAATGGGGATGAAGGGGCGATTCAAGAAATTGAAGAGCTGCGACGAAGCTTTCATTTGGAAGAACCGGTTTGGCAGCGCTATTTCCGTTGGTTGGGCCTCCGATGGTTTTTCACCTTTTCACCGAGTGACCGAGGACTATTGCAAGGGGATATGGGCCGGTCGATGGAGACCGGGCGTTCCGTGAATGAAATGGTGGGTGATCGTGTGTTGCTCACTTTCCTCGTCTCCCTCGGCACCCTCCTTTTCACATGGGCGGTCGCCTTGCCCATCGGCATCTACTCGGCCGTCCGCCAGTATTCATTCGGTGATTATCTTCTGACGTTTCTCGGCTTCATCGGCCTGTGCGTGCCAAATTTCCTGCTGGCGGTCCTTCTGATGTATTGGAGCGGCAAGTATCTCGGGATCAATGTCACCGGCCTCTTCTCGCCCGAAATGGGGGCAACCCCGGAATGGACCTGGGCGAAGGTGGTTGATCTCATGCAACACATTTGGGTGCCGGTGGTCGTGATTGCCATCTCGGG
>CAZSPO010000060.1:6849-12384 GCA_964608775.1 uncultured Chthoniobacterales bacterium
CACCGCCGGCACGGCGGGCATGATTCGCGTGATGCGCGGCAATCTCCTTGATGAATTGCGCAAGCCCTATGTAACCACCGCCATGGCCAAGGGGGTGCGCCCCTTGCGGTTGTTACTGAAATATCCGGTGCGTCTCGCCCTGAATCCGTTTATTTCCGGGATTGGGGGGATTTTCCCGCAATTGGTTTCCGGCGGGGCGATTGTGGCCATTGTGCTGAGTCTGCCCATGGTTGGCCCCTTGTTGTTGGCGGGTTTAATGACCGAAGACCTCTACTTGGCCGCCTCCATGCTAATGGTGCTAAGTGCGCTTGGTATTCTTGGGACGTTGGTAAGCGATCTTCTGTTGTTGTGGGTCGATCCTCGCATCCGGATGGAAGGAGGCGGTCGATGAGTGCAGGAAGCGGCTCCGTCGCGCAACTTTCCCAATGGCAACTGATCGGTCGACGGTTCGGTCGCCATAAACTGGCCGTCGCCTCCGTCTATCTCTTGGTGGTCCTCTATGGAATGGCTCTCTTCGCCGAGTGTTTCGCCCCTCGAGCGCAGGGTTGGAAAAATGTCCAGTTCGTCTATGCACCCCCTCAGCTTCCGCAATTCAACTGGACGGACGGCTGGCATGCAAAGCGCTTGGAACGCCGGGTCGATCCGGACACCCTAAAGAGTGATTACGTGAGGGGCGAGGGGGTCATTCCCCTTGGCTTTTTTGTGCGGGGCGAGCCCTATCATCTCTGGGGCTGGCTATCGATGGACCGGCGGCTTTTCGGGGTCAAAGATCCTGACGGCCCTCCCGTTTACCTGCTGGGGGCGGATAAATTTGGCCGGGACATTCTTAGCCGCTTGATTTTCAGCGCCCGGATCAGTCTCTCCATCGGGTTAGTGGCCATCGTCGTCACTTTTTTTCTCGGGGTGACGATTGGAGGCCTGTCGGGTTATGTCGGCGGGCGCACGGACAACTTGATTCAGCGAGGCATCGAGGTGGTAAACGCCTTTCCGCAATTGCCGCTCTGGTTGGCTTTGGCTGCCGCGATGCCGCCTGGGTGGCCACCCTTGCGGACTTACTTCGCCATTACCATTGTGCTGAGCCTTCTCGGTTGGACCGGGCTCGCCCGAGTGGTGCGCGGCAAAATTCTCGCGTTGCGAGAGGAAGATTACGCGGTGGCCGCTCGACTTTTGGGGGCGGGACATGGGCGGATCTTGTTTAGACACCTATTGCCGGGGTTCACCAGCCATATCATTGTCAGTCTCTCCCTCAGCGTGCCGGCGATGATTCTCGGGGAGACCGCCCTCAGTTTTTTAGGACTTGGGTTACGCCCGCCAGTCGTGAGTTGGGGGGTCATGCTACAAGACTGCCTAAACTTGGATGTGGTGGCGAATTATCCGTGGCTGTTGATGCCGGTGTTCCTCATTATTTTGACGGTGCTGGCCTTCAACTTTCTTGGTGACGGCATGCGCGACGCATCCGATCCCTATCGATGAAGGCACCCGATCCCCAGCCTGCTGCTCCCGCGTTGGAACTGCGGGATTTGCGCGTCACCTTTACCACTGACGAAGGAGAACTTCCGGCCGTGAACGGAGTCTCCCTGGTTCTCAAGCGAGGTCAGGTGCTCGGGATTGTTGGGGAGAGCGGGTGTGGCAAAAGTGTGACGGCTTACGCAATCCTGCGATTGATCCGCCCGCCGGGGAGGGTGGTTGGCGGGCAGATCTTGTTATATCCGCCGGATGGAGGGGCGGCGCTTGATTTGGCGGGTTTAAATGATCGGTCAGAACTGCTCTACGAAGTGCGGGGCGGTCGGGTCGGCATGATATTTCAAGAACCCATGGTCGCTCTCAGCCCGGTGCACACGATCGGAGATCAGATTGCGGAAGTCTTGTTGTTACACCGGGGGATGAACCGAGGAGAAGCATGGGAGATGACCATTCGGATGTTAGAACGGGTCGGCATCCCAGGAGCAGCAAAGCGGGTTGGTCAATATCCGCATGAGTTGAGCGGGGGGATGCGGCAGCGGGCCGTGATTGCCATGGGGTTGGTGGCAAACCCGGAGGTGTTGATTGCGGACGAACCAACCACCGCGCTGGACGTTACGATACAGGCACAGATTCTCGCATTGATCAAAACGTTACAACGCGAGATGGGAACCTCCGTGCTTTTCATCACGCACGACCTCGCCGTGGTGGCGCAGATGGCCGACGAAGTGGCTGTGATGTATTTGGGGCGCGTGGTGGAAAGAGGGACGGTGCGGGCGGTGTTGCGGGACCCTCTGCATCCCTACACAGCGGCACTCCTGCGCTCGCTCCCTTCCGCGAGTGGACGGGGGGAAAGATTATCGGCGATCAGCGGGCAGGTGCCGCCTCTTGCCGCCGTGCCGAGCGGATGCGCATTTCATCCGAGATGCCCCTATGCGAAGCCAGGGGTGTGCGACGTGGGTGCAGGACCTGAAAGCCGGGAAGTCGTCCCTGGCCGCGAAGTGGCTTGTCTGCGGGTGGAAACGATTCGGGAAACGGGAGGGTCGAGATGACACCGAGCGGGCCATTGTTGGAAGTGCGGGGATTGAGTAAATCCTTTCCGGTTTGGAGTCGGGGCTTAGTGCGACGTGAAATCGGTCGGGTGCGGGCAGTAGAAGAGGTCTCGTTTATCCTACATCGAGGAGAGACCTTGGGTCTGGTGGGGGAGAGTGGCTCGGGCAAAACGACATGCGCCCGAGCAATTCTTCGGGCACTTCGACCGACGGCGGGCGAGGTTTTGTTTCAGAGCCGGAATGGGACGGTCGATTTGGCAGCCCTGGCCGAGCGGGCGCTCAAACCGTTGCGACAGGAAATTCAGATGATTTTTCAAGATCCATTTTCCTCATTAAACCCGCGGATGACAACGGGGCAAATCATTGAGGAACCGCTGGTGATTCATGGTCTGGGGAGTCGGGCAGAGCGGGAGCGGCGGGTGGTGGGGATGTTAGAGAAAGTGGGGCTGGAGCCGGGCTGCCGCGACCGGTATCCGCACGCGTTCAGTGGGGGACAACGCCAGCGAATCGGGATTGCGCGAGCATTGATCATGCACCCGTCCTTGGTCGTGGCGGATGAGGCGGTGTCCGCGTTGGACGTCTCCGTGCAGGCGCAGGTGATCAACCTACTGGCCGACCTGCAGCGGGAGCTGGGGTTGACCTATCTTTTCGTGGCCCATGATCTCAGTGTGGTGCGCCATATTTGCGACCGGGTCGCCGTGATGTATGGAGGGCGATTGGTAGAAATCGCAGAGACCGAGGCGCTGTTCTCTCAGCCACAGCATCCTTACACCAAAGCTTTGCTCGCAGCGATGCCATCACTGGACCCTGATGTGCCGATGATTTTCGGCATGGACGGAGAGGTGGCCGACCCGGCGCGGCTACCGACTGGGTGTGCGTTCCACCCCCGCTGCCCCGAGTGCCTAGCGGAATGTCGCGAACACCGTCCGCTACTGAAAAAGAATGCAACAGGGGCCGAGGTGGCTTGTCATCTGCACTCAGGGGGGCGGAAGGAGGCTGCGGACATCCGGCCCTCGGGCTTGATCAAATGAAAGAGGCAAAGGGGGGGGCGCGGGCGTTCCCTTTGGCCTGAAACCGCCCCGGCTTGTTTTGTGCAGCGGCAACCGGGTGAGAGGAGTCTTGCAGCAGCGGGGTGTTTGGGTTTAGAAGCCATGGGCAATGATCGGAGACCAAGCGTTGCGGGATGAATGGGGTTCGGAGGCGGATTGCCTGCGGATGCACGGGGCGACGACGGCGATTGTGTTGGGGTCGGGGTTGGGGGGAGCGATTGAGGCTTTCTCGGTGGGGAACCGCATCGCTTACGCCGATCTGCCCGGGATGCCGCTCTCCGGTGTGGCAGGGCATGTGGGCGAATTGCTGGAAGCGCGGACCGGTTCTTGTCCGGTCTGGATCGCTCGTGGACGTTCGCATTTGTATGAGGGAAGGTCGCCGAGGGAGGTTGGGGCTATGATGCGACTCCTGGCGGCGGCCGGGGTGGAGCGGGTTTTGCTGACTAACGCGGCGGGGAGTTTGCACGCGGATTGGTTGCCAGGGGGATGGATGGTTTTGACCGATCATTTGAATTTGACGGGACGTTCGCCGCTTGAGGGGGCTCCGTCGTTTCTCGACATGCAAGGGGCTTACGATCTGGAGATGCGTGAGACGTTGTTAGAGGCTGCGGCACGCCGGGGCATTGAGCCGCGACAGGGAGTCTATGCGGCTGTGCCTGGGCCCCAATACGAGACGTCTGCCGAGGTCCGGATGTTGCGTCTGTTGGGCGCGGACGCTGTGGGGATGTCTACCGCCATGGAATGCATCCAAGCGCGGGCTGTCGGAATGCGGGTCGCGGGGGTTTCATTATTGACAAATTTGGCCAGCGGCATTGGGGCGAGCCAGGTGGATCACGCGGAAGTCTTGGCGGCGGGAGCGGATGCCGGAGGCGAATTGGGCGGCTGGCTCCAAGCGTGGCTGGATCCCGGACTGGATCGGGCATGAGCAGCGGGCGGCTGGAGCGGTATGGGTGGGGCGGGTATTGTGCGGGCGGCATGGTGGATTTGGACAGCGCCGAAGTCGCCCGGGTGATGGGCATGCAGCGCGGGCATTACCAGTTGGCGGCGGAAGCAGGCTTGCTGGACGGACGTATCGCTGGTGGGCTCCGACATCGGTCTCGGGGGGCGGCTTTGCCTGCGGTGGGCGATTGGGTGCGGATCGGGACGCGGTTTCAAAACGATCGCGGGGAGCCTTCCGCATTGATTCGCGGGGTATTACCCCGGCGATCGCGCTTATCGCGGTTGCAGGCCGGGCGCAACGCGGAGGAACAGGTGATGGCAGCGAATGTGGAGCGGGCGTTCGTGGTAACCTCAGCGAATGCAGAACTCAAAATCCGGCGGCTCCAGCGCTATCTACTTCTGACGCGGGAGGGCGGGGTGGAGCCGGTCCTCGTGCTGTCAAAGCTCGATTTGGATCCAACCACCGAGGCGGGGGAGCTGATTGCGCGGGCCTTTCCGGATGTGCGGGTGGTTCGCACGAGTGCGATGAAGAAAGGGGGGCTGGTAGAATTGAAAGCTTGCTTGCGCCCAGGTGAGACGCATCTGTTTGTCGGCTCTTCCGGGGTGGGGAAAAGCACGTTGGTGAATGCGTTGTTGGGGGATGAAATGCAGGCCACGCAAGCGATCCGGGAAAAAGATGCCCGGGGTCGGCACACGACCACGACTCGCGAGATGTTTGTACTGCCGAATGGGGCGTTGGTGATCGATACTCCCGGCTTGCGGGAGTTGCAGGTCTTCGGCGATGAAGAATCGTTGTCTGGCCCGTTCGCTTGGATCGAGGCATTGGCGCTGAAATGTCTCTTCGCTGATTGCCGACATCGGACAGAGCCGGGATGTGCCGTACAGGCAGCGATCAAGGAAGGTGAACTCGACCCGGCGGTGCACGAGGATTACTTAAAGCTGCAACAGGAAACTTCTGAGGCCAGTGAGCAGATGTCCCGGCGACAGCGAGCGGTTGCGAAACGGGCCTCCCGTTCTGCCCGCAAACCCCCGCC
>CAZSPO010000061.1:0-12312 GCA_964608775.1 uncultured Chthoniobacterales bacterium
CGTGGGCTCGATGTGCTCGACGCCCTCGCGCTTCGCGGCCAAGCCACCTTGTCGGAGGTTAGCCGCAGCACAAAGCTCGCGCCGAGCACCGCTTATCGGATTTTGGAAACGCTCCGGTCCCGGGGATATTCGGCGTTTAACCCGGCCACCGGCCTTTACCGGCTCGGGATTCGGGCCTTTGAAACCGGTTACGCTTTTGTGTCGCACACCCATCTGCGGGATGCGGCTCATCCGGTGATGGCAGAGCTGGCAGAGGCGACGGGGGAGACGGTGAATCTCGCGGTCCTGGATGGGCGCGAAGTGGTTTATGTCCATCAGGTGGAGGGAGCCGGGATGATGCGGCTGTTCACCAAAATTGGCGGGCGGGCTTCGGTCCATTGCACCGGGGTGGGCAAATCTTTGCTGGCCTGGTTGCCGGAAGCGGAAGTGACGGCGCATTTGCCCGAGGCTCCATTTCACCGTTACACGCTGCAAACCATCGTGACCCACGGCGAATATCTCAATGAACTCGCCAAAGTCAGGCGGCTCGGCTATGCGGTCGACAATGAAGAGCGGGAGGAAGGGGTGGTTTGTGTGACCGCTCCGGTGCGCAACGAGCAGGGAGGGGTCATCGCCGCCATCTCCGTTTCCGGCCCGGCATCGCGGATCAAGAAACGGGGTGTCGCCGAGTTGGCCAAACGCTTGAAAGCCGCTACGCTAAGAGTCTCCGCCGAGCTTGTGCCCCCCCATCCGCTTTGATGAAATGCGTAACGACATGGCAACCATGCCTCATTCCCATTCCCTGCCATTGATCGGTGTGACCATGGGTGATCCTGCCGGGATCGGCCCTGAAATCTGCCTCCGACTCCTCGCGGGCGACCCGGCTGCCACGGTTTGTCGCCCGGTGGTTTTTGGCGACGCGGTCGTGCTCGAAGCTTGTGCGCAAAAGACCGGGCTGCCGGCTCCGGAACGGGTCATCGCCCGCTGTGACTGGTCTCGCGCCCATCCGACCCTCGAAGGCCCCGCCGTTTACGACCTGGAGTTGATCGGTTTGGAGGCCTTCACTCCGGGGGCGATCAATGGCCAGACCGGCCTCGCGAGCTACGGTTACATTGAGGAAGCTATTCGAGCGGCGCTAGCCGGAGAGATCGACGGAATATCCACGGGGCCGATTAACAAAGAAGCCCTAGCCTTGGGGGGAATTAAATTTCCTGGCCACACCGAAATTTTTGCCGCCAAAACGCAGGCTCCCCGCTCCTGCATGATGCTCACTTCCGAGGTGTTGACCTGTAGCTTCGTGACGACGCACATTGGCTATCACGAAGTGCCGGGTCGCCTGACCCAGGAACGAATTCTCGACGTGATTGAGTTGACCGCCGAAGCCGTGGGACGTCTCAAGGGTCGGACCCCGCGGCTGGTGGTCAATGGCCTCAATCCGCACGCCGGAGAGAATGGGTTGTTTGGTCAACAGGAGGAGGCGCGTTTAATCATCCCGGCCATTGAAGAGGCCCGGAACCGGGGACATCAGGTCACCGGCCCCCTGCCACCCGACACGGCATTCCTGCCGCGGCGTCGCGAACAAACGGATGCCTTTGTTTGCATGTATCATGATCAGGGTCTCATTCCGTTAAAAATGTTAGCATTCGACAGCGCGATTAACATCACCCTTGGACTGCCGATTATCCGCACTTCTGTGGATCACGGGACGGCGCTCGACATTGCGTGGCAAGGGCATGCCGATGCGAACAGCTTGTATGAAGCGGTCCGGTTGGCAGCCCGCTTGGCCGGAAAACCGGGAATGATGAATGAGCAGCGCCATTCGGTTCACCGACGAACAGCGAGCCGTTCTGCGGGGAGCCTGGGATTATCTGAGAAGGCGGTCCGCGCCATGACCGTGGATCAGCCGCGTCGGCTGCTGGAGGGGTGAGGAGAGAGGATGCACCAACTGGAATTAGAACTCCGCGAGGCGGGCAATGAGCTTTGGGAATTGGAAGGGGTGCGGGAAAAGGCGCGCGAGCAGGGGGACCTTGGCTTGGTCGAGCGGTGTGAAGCGCGGATGCTTGCTATCGCCAGTCGCGGCTACGCCGCAGCGCAGGGGGGAGGAGGGGCGGCATTTCCGGTGGCCTGTTACGTCGCCGGCCTCGCGCTCAGAATGCTGGGGCGATGGGAAGAGGCGGCGGGGGGCTTCCGGCGTTTGGTCGAAGCCGAACCCTCTGTCGCGGAGGCCTGGCTGGAGCTGACCGCTATTTACGCAGAACTCGACCGCCCAATCGACGCCCTGAAAGCCGCGCAGAAAGCGGCGCAACTGCTGCCCGGCGAAGCGGATGTCTGGATAAACCTCGGCCGTTGCCTCGTCGCAGCAAAGGAACCCGAGGCGGGTGCCGAAGCCTTCCGCGCCGCCTTGGAACTCGACCCCTCAGAAACACGCCAGGAGGAGGTCGACGGTTGGCTGCGCCAAATGGCCCCCCCTTTTTCCTGAAACCGGTCGGGCGCGGAAAGCGAATCGTTTCCCATGAAAACCGTCCTTCACTGGTTCCGACGCGATTTGCGTATCACCGACAACACCGCCCTGCGCGAAGCGGCGCGGCAGGCGGAACAGGTGGTGCCGGTCTATGTTGCTAGCGACTGGCGGGGAACGCACGGCTGGACCGGAGCGAATCGCCAGGGTTTTTTGTGCGGTTCCCTCGCTTCCTTGCAGCAGAATCTGGCCAGCATCGGCGGGAGCCTCGTGATCCGGCGGGGCGAAGCCGTCGGGGCTCTGCTCCAATTGGCCCAGGAAACCGGTGCGGAAGCTATTTTTACCAACACCGACCCCGATCCGTTTGGTCGGGCGGTGGAAAAAAAACTGGCCGCCGCCTCTGCTCAAGCGGGGTTGGCGTGGTGTTCGTTTCATGATGTCTCCGTGCAAGCGCCAGACGCGGTGCGGACGCAAGCGGGCGGGATGTTTCGGGTCTACACGCCTTACAATCGCGCTTGGCAAGCACTGGACCGCCCCACCCCGCACGGACGGCTCCGGCGCCTCTCGGGACCGACCGGCGTCCGATCCTTGCCGGTGCCTTCCCTGGCGGATTGGGGGCTCGGTCCGGCGGGTCGCATTCCCGGGCCGGGAGAACGGGCGGCGCGAGAACGCCTGACGGCTTTCCTTCGCGACGGGATTGCAGGGTATGGAGTGAAACGAGATACGCCGGCGGGTCAGACCACCTCGCGACTCAGTCAAGATCTGCGATGGGGGCTGATTTCCCCTAGAGAAGCCGTTGCCCGGACGCTCCAGGCGCGTGACCAGGCCGAAACCGCAGCCGCCCGGAAAAGTGCCCAAACGTTTCTCAATGAACTGGTCTGGCGGGAATTCTATCTCGCCATCCTCTGGCATCATCCCGGCCTGCTCGACGCCGATTTTAACCCCGAATACGCCCAAGTCATCTGGGACCAGCCGGGCGAGCAAATGGAACGCTGGAAAGCAGGCGAGACCGGTTTCCCGATCGTCGACGCCGCCATGCGCCAGCTTGCAGCGACCGGGTTCATGCACAACCGCGCCCGCATGATTACCGCCATGTTTTTGACCAAAGATCTGCATGTCCATTGGCGGGCCGGGGAACAATGGTTCATGCAACAACTTGTCGACGGAGAGATTGCGAGCAACAACGGCGGCTGGCAATGGAGCGCGGGCACCGGGGCGGATGCGGCTCCTTATTTTCGGATTCAAAATCCATGGACCCAAAGTCAGCGGTTCGATTCAGAGGGCGAATATATCCAGGAGTGGGTGCCGGAACTGCGAGGGATCGCTCCGGCCCGGCTGCATGAACCGCCCAGGAACGGGCTGGCTTTGGGCAAGGGGTATCCCCTGCCGATGGTCGATCACCGGAGGGAACGGGAAGAGACCCTCCGACGCTTTAAAGAGGGTCGGGCGAACGGTAGAAACCCGCTTACCTCGGCTACTGCTTGACCGCACCGGCGGCGAGGCCCGAGATAAACTCCCGTTGGAGCGCCAGGAAGAGGGCCATGACCGGCAGGACAGAAATCATAGTGCCTGCCATGAGCATGCCGTAATCTTGGGAGTAAGTGCCGCGGAGCTGGGCGATGGCCACGGCGAGAGGGAATTTTTCCGTGGATTGCAGGATAATTTGGGGCCCGATGAAGTTATTCCAAGCCGCCAAAAAGCTGATCAAGAGAAACGCCCCAACCGTCGGACGAACCAGCGGGAGCACCATGGTGAAAAAGGTGCGCCACTCGCCGCACCCATCGATCCGGGCGGCTTCCAAGAGATCATTCGGCACGGCGTTGATCATACTTTGGCGGAACAGAAAGACCCCGAAAGGCGCGACCAACCCGGGTAACATGAGGCCGCGAAAGGTGTCGAGAAGACCGAGCTGCCAAATCCATTGGTAACCAGGGGCCAGCAGAAGCGGACCGGGGATGACCAGGGCCACCAAGACGAGGCCCGTGCAAAAGCGATTGCCGCGAAAGCGCAATTTGGCAAGGGCATATCCGGCCATGGCACAGAGCAGGGTGCCGACCACCGCGACGGTCGAGGCGTAGAAGAGGGAGTTGACGAGATGCGTGCCGAAGTTGAGTTCAGCAAAGAGGCGTTCGTAATGATCAAATGTCATGCGGCCCCAGGCCACCCCCAGCGCCCCTTCGCCGGTTGGGAGAAAGAGCGAGGAGAAGAAATCCTCCCGCTGCTTGAAGGAAGCCGCCGCTAGCCAGGCCAGCGGGATCAAAGTGAGCGCGGCCGCGAACGCCAGCAAAAGCCAGGTCACGATGCCAAAGAGCCGGGGAATCCAATCGCGTTGCACGCCGTCAAGGCAAGCATGCCCGGCAAACCGCGTCCAGCCCCTCATCAACCCTTCTTTAGGGGATTCTGCGAACAGCAACGCCCGGAAATGCGCAAAAATCATCTCCTTTTAAGAAAGCCGGGATTGGGAGACTTTCCGGAGGGCACTCGCGACAGCAGGGGAACGGGCACAATCTCCGACCGCCTCTTTCCGGAGAACCGGGATAAGACCGAAGGGTGTTCTTCCGAACACTTTTGTGTTGCTTTTGCCTTTCCTTTCATGGCAAACGTTCAGTCCCTATTATGAATGCCACGCCTGCCTCAACTTCCGCCTCAACTCTCGCCTCACCTGCTCCTTCACCTGCTCCTTCACCTGCACCCGAATCTCGCCCGACCCGCGAACGGGCACCCGAATATGCCATTTATAAACCGACTAGTCGGGGAACCGGCGGTGTGATCCGGTTTGGGCTGAGCCGGGTGAAGGCGGCGGTCTTTGTCGAGGCGGCCGTTCAGTCCGGCGAGAAAACTTTCGATTGGGACCAGAAAATCATCATGAAATGGGGGTTAACGGATCTCGGAGCTGCTCTCGCTGTGTTGCAAGGCCGGATGCCGCAGGCCAAGCTCTTTCATCAAACGGAGAAGGCCAACAGCACCTTCGAATTGCTCACCCGCGAAGATCCCGAGCGAGCCCCTCTGCTGATGACTCTCTCCCGTCAGGAAACAGCGAGTAAATCGGTTCGAAAAGTCACCATCCCCATCAGCCACGCCGAGGCCGCCATTCTCGAAACCGCCTTGCGCGCCGCTATCACCCGACTCTTGAAGTGGTAACCCCCCTGGTTCATAAAAAAATAACGGGTTTTATGAAACAGGGGGCGGAACCACCACGCTTCGGAAAAGCCCGAAGCGTTTTATTCGCCCCCACCCGCTTCGTCTCCCCCCAGCAACTCTTTGATCAACGCCTGATCCGCTTCTGAGAGTCCGGTGACCGGGTATTTCAGAAGCTCCTTCGCCTCGTTTCGGAAGATCGCTTCTTCCCCCACGACATCAACCAGTGCTGCCGTGATGGAGTGCCCCTCCGTATTGGCCCAGGTCCGGGTCGGCACCAAGGGGGCCGCTTCTTCGGGCGGGATGGGCTCGATCGGCATCCGTGACAGCTCGCGAGCCACATCCCGAAACCGGTTGCGGTCGGATTTTCCCTCATCATACGAGGTGTGCGCCATCATCTTGCGAGTGTAAGGATTGAAAAACGCGATGGCCGGGATGTAACGTCCGAAGTTTTTTCTAAAATTTTTGATGGTAAAAGGGCTGCGAGCCCAGACGGGAACGGTTTCCCATTCCCGACTGTTGAAATGCACGATCACGCACCCGTTCCGGAAGGTGCTGATCATGGCTCGGGTGCTCTCCGCGCAAAGATCGCTCGTGCCAATCTCCATGCTCTTGAGCATCGCCAGCGGCTTGGTTTCTGCCTGCGCCTTTTCCAATGCGTCGTCAAATTCCGACGCTCGAAAGACGACACTTGGAATTCGATAATCCGCCCGCCCCAAACCATTCGTCAGAAGCAGCGCCATCCCCAAACAAAAAGCGATACGCATGAGGATGCCTTAGCAACGACCGCTCCATTTGACAAGTCAGGGTCCCGCAGCGGCAGGGATCGGTTGGCCTGCCGTTCGCACGGCGGAAACCGCTTCCTCGTCCCATCATTCCCCCTCCTATGGGAGGATGAATGTCCATTTGACGTCCGGGTGCGAAGGCCTTCACGCTCGCACGATGACCCCCCGTTTCACCTGTCTCTTCTTGTGTGCGGCTGTGGCGACCGCCTTTGGGCATCCCCATCACGGCCAGTCTGAACCGATGCGACAAGCGGCCTCGGCCTTCTTAGCTTCGTTGACTCCTGAACAACGAGAGGCTGCCACGGGTGCGATGGACGACCCGGCCCGGACCACCTGGACCTATCTGCCTGGAAAACGCAAAGGGGTGCCTCTCGATCAGATGGAGGATAAACAAAAAGCCCTCGCCACCGCCCTTCTGCAAAGCGCCCTGAGTGAGCGGGGACATTGGCAGGCGACAACGGTGATGCAATTGGAACTGGCTCTCCGCGATCTCGGCCAGGGAGCTCATCGCGATCCTGAGCGATATTTTTTTGTCGTCTATGGCACGCCGGTGCCAGGTGAACCGTGGGGCTGGCGGGTGGAGGGCCACCATCTCTCCCTCCATTTTACCATCAACGAAAGCGGGGAGGTGGCGGATACCCCCGCTTTCCTCGGGGCCAACCCGGCCCATGTCCAGGTGGGATCTCTCGCCGGCACACGGGCCTTGGAGAAGGAAGAAGATCTCGGGCAGGCACTCGTCCATTCTTTGACCCAAGAACAACTCGCTCAGGCGCTCCTCTCCGACCAAGCCCCAGGCGACATCGTCACCCGCTCAAAATCACGCATCGAGAGGGAAACCCCGGCAGGTATTCCGTGGGGGGCGCTCGATCCCCCCCAGCAAGAACACCTCACCACCTTGGTGCGTTGTTACATTGATAGGTTTGCTCCGGATTTGGCGGCCGCTGACTGGGCGCTGATTCAGAGCGGGGGAATGGAAGATCTTCATTTCGCCTGGGCCGGCAGCCTGGAGCCTGATGCTCGTCATTATTATCGGGTGCAAGGTCAGACTTTCGTGATCGAGTTCGACAAGGTTGGGCGCGATGCGAATCACAGCCACTGTGTGCTTCGATTTTTTGATCGCGATTTCGGGCGGGATTTTCTGAAAGAACATTACGAGGCCAGCCCCCACACGTCTTCGGCTCCGTGAGTGCGGTCCAATTGTTCTGCCGAATGATCCCGGGCTGAATGCTCGTCCGAACCCGCTCATTCTAGAGGGGCGTTCTCTGATGGGGCGTTCTCTGATGGCCCCCCTGGGGCATGCGCTTCCCAGAGCGTCGTCCATTGGCGGGGAGACGCGTTGGCGAGGTTGTTCAGCTCCCCGGGATCCGCCTCCAAATCGTAAAGCTCTCGTCCGCCGTCGCGGTAACCGATCGCGTGCCATTTGCCTTGGTAAATGGAGAGGTTGCCGGGGCTGTGGAACGTCACGGCTGC
The DNA here is from genome assembly GCA_964608775.1 of uncultured Chthoniobacterales bacterium. Lineage (GTDB taxonomy): Bacteria > Verrucomicrobiota > Verrucomicrobiia > Chthoniobacterales > CAZSPO01 > CAZSPO01. Next base: position 7,831 of record CAZSPO010000061.1, read on the forward strand.
GTGGGGCCACTCCCCGGATGGGTCGCGCAGCAACGGGAGCAGGGCGTGCCCCTCCATTCCTTCCGGCCGAGAAAGCCCGACCAATTCCAAAAGGGTCGTCGGCAGGTCCAAAAGGGAGACGGGTGCGGCACAAACAGAACCGGGAGTCGCCACTCCGGGAGCCACGATGATCAGGGGCACCCGCGCGGCAACACGCCACAAGGTGGCCGACGCCCAGTGGGTTTTCTCCCCAAGATGCCGACCTTGATCGCCAAAAAAGATGATGACCCCGGTATTGGCAAAAACGCTGAGTTCCCAAGCATCGAGCAGGCGACCCAATTGCGAGTCGAGATAAGCGACCGCTGCCAGATAAGCCTGCACCCGTTGCTTGCCGACCATTGGATCGGCAGTCACCGGTTCATGATCGAAGCGTGCGGTTCCCCTCCCAGGCGACCGTGCCATTTCCTGAGCCAACGCCGGAAGCCCTTCCCCTTCGCCCCTCAACCCTTCGGGCAACTGGATTGATTCTAAAGGAAACCGTTCGTAAAACGCCACCGGCACCGCCAACGGGAGTCGGGCGGCAGAGAGTTCACAGAAGAGAAAGATCGACCGCCCCCCATCCGCCTGACGCAAGCGGTCCACACACCAATCCACCCGCCGACGATCCGCCGTCTCCGTCTCTTCTTCTTCAATGGGGCGACCGAAAGGGGCGTTCGGTCCGGAAAAATCTTTGGCAGAGGGCACCTTGTAGAATCCGTGCCAATCCGTTGACTTGCCTGGCACGGTCGCTCCTGTCCCGAACACCAGGTATCCGGCTTGCATCAACCGGGCTGGCAGGGAAAAGGCGGATCGATTTGGAGTGACCGGACTTTTCCCCGTCCACCAGGCCGCTGTCGAAGCGTCCCGGGAAACGGCGGGAGCATAGGCGGAGGTGAATCGGGTGCCTAAGGCGGCGAGCCGGTCGAGATTCGGGGTTTCCAGCGGCCCGAACGCTCGTAACTCCTCCGCAGTCTCCCGCAAATCTCCCGCCGCGATGAAGAGCACCCCGGGTGGCTGGGCGACGGCGAACAGGGTGGACCAGCCGAGGAGAGCCAGAGCCAGGAGTGGGCAAAAGAGCGAAGGCACAATGGCCAGCATACCCGCCCTCCCCCAACCTGGCAATGGCACGGAAGAGCGGTGGGGTCAGGCACCCATGATTGACAATAAGCGAATAGAAGCGTGCGCCTGATCGAGCATTTTTGACCCCATAGGTGACCCCTAGGGTGGCTTGTCGGCCTATCGGAACATCAAAACGGGGATCTGACAGCTTCGAACCATGGCGGTCGTGGTGCTGCCCACCATGAGCTGACGGATGCGGGAGTGGCCGTAAGCCCCCATGACGAGCAGGTCGATCCCCGCGCTTTTGACCAGCTCGCTGATCACCTCATCCGGATGACCCGGTCGGGCTTCGGCGGTTACGGCGTAGCCGGCTTCTCGCAGTTTGCCGGCTGCTTCTTGGAGGAACCACTCGGCTTTGGAATCAATCCGCCCGGCACGAAGCAGATGGCAGCCGAGACCCCGCAGCAACGGGGAATCAACCGCGTAACGCACCGCTTTTTCGACACTCGGGCCCCCGTCGTAAGCGATCAGAAAGCGTTCGATCGGTTTGAATTGGCGCGAAGCCACCAGCACGGGCCGGATGCTGCCGCGGATCACGCGTTCGAGGTTGGAGCCGAGATGGAGCGTGGCGAAATCCGCCGATTGGCCTCGTTTCCCCATCACGACCAGATCAGCCCGGCTTTCAAGCCGAGTCACCGTTTCAACCAGTTCGCCGTGGAGTTGTTCGGTTTTAATCTCACGCACGCCAGCCGCTTCGAGATGGCTACGGGCCGCTTCCAGAATGGTCCGGCCTTGTTCGCGGGCGATGCGGTTTTTTTCTTCCTCGAATTTGACCAAATCCCCCAGCAATTCCGCCCCGGTGTCGAGGGTCAGATTCCCGCTTAGATCGGCCAGCTGAGCCCGTTCGCGATGAGGATCCAGCGCGTGCAAAAGATGGACCGCCGCTTCACACCGGGTGGCCGCCCAAGCGGTGTGATCGTAAATGCTCGGCGAATAGACCGAGCCGTCCGTGCAGGTCAAAATAGAGTTCATGGGGGGGTTAATGCATGGGGAGTTCATGGCCAGCCCCGGCCTTGTCATGGACGCCGACCCGTTGCACCAGCGTGGCGCTGGCTTCGTTGAGCCCGACCACTTCGACCTCAGCTCCGTCCCGACGGAATTTGAGGACGACCCGGTCGAGCGCCGCCACAGAAGTGATATCCCAGAAATGGGCGCGGGTCACGTTAATGGTCACCTTGGCCAGCACTTCTTTAAAATTGAAGGCCCGGGAAAAGGCGCCCGCTGAAACAAAAAATAAATTGCCCTCGACGAGATAGGTGCGGTGTTCCCCGCCCGGCTCCAACCGGGTGCCGACCCGCATGAGGAGAGCGGCTTTGCGAGCGAAAGAAAAGAGACTGATCATCACCCCGACCGCGACACCGATCGCGAGATTATGCGTCCAGACGACGACGGCCACCGTGCTGATCATGACGAGCGAGGAGGTCTTGGGATGCTTGCGGAGCTCACCCAGCGAACGCCAACTAAACGTGCCGATCGCGACCATGATCATCACCGCTACGAGCGCGGCCATCGGGATCAATTTCACCCACGGCCCGAGCACGAGGATCATGATTAAGAGGAAAACACCAGAAGCCAACGTTGAGAGCCGCCCGCGTCCGCCCGATTTCACATTGATCACGGTCTGCCCGATCATCGCGCAGCCGGCCATGCCGCCGAAGCAGCCGGAGACCAGATTGGCGGCTCCTTGGCCGATGCATTCCCGGTTTTTATTGCTCTCTGTATCGGTCAGGTCATCGACGATAGAGGCCGTCATGACCGATTCCAGGAGCCCAACCACCGTGAGCGGGAGGGCGTAAGGCAGGATGATCCAAAGCGTTTCGAGCGTCAGCGGCACTTGGGGCAGGAGAAACATCGGCAGGGTGGAAGGCAACTGGCCCATGTCCCCGACCGTGCGAAGTTCCATGCTAGAAAAAGCCGCCACCAAAGTCAGGACAACGATGCAAACCAAAGGGGAGGGAATGGTTTTCGTTAGCCGCGGCAATAGATAAATAATCGCCAGCCCACCCGCAACCATTGCATACATGGCCACGCCCTGGCCTTTAAACTCGGGGAGTTGGGCAAGGAAAATCAGGATGGCCAGGGCATTCACGAACCCGGTCATCACCGACCGAGAAACAAATTTCAGGACATCCCCCAGCCGCAGCCAGCCACAAAGAATTTGTAGCGCCCCAGTCAGCAGAGTAGCGGCCAGCAGATATTGCAGCCCGTGGTCCTTCACAAGGGTGATCATCAGCAAGGCCATGGCTCCGGTGGCGGCAGAAATCATTCCCGGTCGCCCGCCAACAAAGGCGACTGTGAGGGCGACGCAAAATGAGGCATACAACCCGACCTGCGGATCCACCCCGGCGATGATGGAAAAAGCAATCGCTTCAGGGATCAGGGCGAGGGCGACAACCACCCCGGCGAGCAGGTCGCGCGGCACATTGGAAAACCAGTCTCGTTTAATACTTTCAATCATAAGGAAAATGAGGGCCTTTTTTCGATAAAGCGGGCCGTGTCGAATTCACGCGTCCAGAGCTCCGGCGCGAGGGAAGCGCGGAGACTGGGCGCTTCCCCACCGCTTGCAAAGCAAAAAAAACATGATCGCAAATTTAACGCGATTCGGCCTTGCTACTGCGTCCGCGAGTTTTTACCCCGCGCCCCACCTCATCACTGCCTCATGGATTCCACGCTGCTTTCCGGCTTTTACGCGTTGCACGCTTACCTCCCCTTCTCCCGGTTAAGCCGGGCCATTCGTGCGAAAACCGGACGCACCCCGATTCTCCCCACCCGGTTGCCCCAGGTAGATTGGAGCCAGATTTTCCCCGGCCCGACCCCGCGCCTGGTGGAGACCGACAAACGAGGTGGCAATGTGCGCCTGAGCGAGCTTGCCCTCCTGGCTATGGCAGCCGCCGAGTGTCCCGAGGGAGGGCGGATTTTCGAAATTGGCACCTTCGACGGTCGGACCTCGCTGAACATGGCATGGAACGCCCCGGCTTCGGCCCAGGTGTTTACTCTCGACTTGCCCGAGATCGGAACGGCGGCGCTGCGGATTGAACAGGGGGAAAATTATCTTTCGAGCGAAAATCCCTCCCCGGGAGCTCGCTTCCGCGAAGGAGCCTTTCGCCAATCGGCAGCCGCAAAAAAAATCACTCAGCTCCGTTGCGACTCTGCGGTTTTCGACCCGGGCGAGTTGGCTGGGCAATGCCACCTTGTCTTTGTCGACGGCTCCCATTCCCCGGAATATGCCACCAGCGATACCGACCTCGCCCTCCGCCTGTTGGCTCCGGGCGGTCGGGTAATTTGGCATGATTACGGGGTCTGGCCGGGGGTGGCGGTGGCGCTGGAAGCTTTTGAGGCGAAACA
>CAZSPO010000062.1:0-12279 GCA_964608775.1 uncultured Chthoniobacterales bacterium
ATATCGAATCGGATACACTCGGAGAAAACTGATTCTCAACTTACCGCCGTCGTGGGACGGGGCTGCCTCCAGCAATTCGAGCACGGTGCCCAAACGAATTTGGCGATTGAACGGCACCCGAATTCGCGAGCCAATTTCGATCACCGACCGCCATCGCGCTTCGACCCGATAATCAAAGGGGCGGTCAGGCGTTTCGTCCACCAGCACCCGGGCCACCAACCCCGGGGTCGCAGCATCCAATTGTAACCAATCGTCGCCGTCACTCATCGTCCGGTGGCTTCTCCACGGGCGCTCTTCGTTTTCACAAATTCCCCGGTCGCAACAGCACCGGGCCCAGCACCAACTCGCTCGCCGCATCAAACGCCTGCCAGGAAGGGGCTTCCTGCATTTTCGGACTCATCGATTTGTGGGCGCGCGCATGATCCCACGCGATCAACGCCAGGGCTTGCCCGGGATTTTCTCCGTATTCCGGCAGGAACAAAACGGTTTTAATGCCGCGCAAGGTCGCCAGGATTTCTTCGTAGAAGGCGTGACCAGCAGCTAAGGCCGTTTGATTTTTAAGAGTAAACACGGACGCCTCCAACAAGGGGGTTGTCGCAATCTGGGCGACTCGTTCGTCATCGAGTTCTCGGCCATTCAAGATCCCTTTCCAAGCGACGTTCTCAATCAGATCATGAAACATCGCGTGCCGCTCCGATTCCAACTGCTCGGTGATGCCGTATTCCGCTTGGCTTTCGGTTTGCCAAAGGACGTAGTGGCCCCAGAGGGAGTCGCCTTCTTTCGCCGGACCGAAGGCCATCTCCTGCAAATAACCAGGGTCGGTTGTCAGCCAATGGGTGCTGAGCAATTGGGGCTGAGTGAAATCCGAGCCGGGTCGAGGTTGATAAAAAAGGAAAGCTAATGTGGGAGGCAACTCGTCCATTGAAGAGAAAGTCCGGCACCGTCTGGGAAAATGCAAGCATCGCCCGACAGCATCGCATGCTTGTGAGGGGCCCTGGGAGAGGAGATCTCCGCAGGTTTTAAGGGGCGGCTTGCTCTTATGGGGGGCGGCTTGCTCTTATTGCCGACTGAACCCCCAGTTTCATAAAACCCGTCGTGTTAGCTTGATCTTTTTGCGCAGGGCTTTTTCGTTCAGGCGGTGACGTATCACAACGGATACGCCCCCGCCTGAACTTCGCGCTCTGCACAGAAATCTGTGGCGCAACCCCTCTGCGGCGCAATCCTCTTCCTACTTTTATGAAACTGGGGGGTGAAGGAAAGGGATGATTTAGCGAATGCCATCTACGCGGTAGCCTGAGTGTTCCAGCCACTCACGAACTTTCGCCGCTTGTTCGCCCTGCAATTCAATTCCCCCGTTTTTGACCGCTCCCCCGCATCCGCACCGGTTGCGTAGCGTTTTTGCCAGGGTATCCAAGGTGGCTGGGTCGGGCTGCGGTTGAAACTTTTCCACGATCAGCACGACTTTGCCCCCCCGATGGGCGGTCTCGCGCCTGAGCACCACCCTGCCTTGTTGTTTTTTTCCTTGTGGCGTCTGCGATTCGGACGGCGAGGAGGGGGGACCATCTGGGAGCGAGCCAAGTTTAAGATGGGCAAATGCTCCTGACATCCCCCCCAACGGTCGGCCGTCCGCTTGTGTGGCAAGCCGCTTTTTTCCCCGCTGATTCATAAAAGCAGAAAGCAACGGAGGAAAGTGACTGCTAAAAAAATGGAAATGACCTCAGGGCGTGAAGCGAAACTTGATCCGGCCTCGCTTGGCGTTTGCACGTGCTTTACGACGGGTCTTCTGAGTTGGGGTCTCAAAAGCGCGAAGGCGGCGCACTTCTTCCAGGATTCCCTCGGAATCCAGCTTGCTTTTCAAGCGCTTGAGAGCGCGATCAATCGGTTCTCCTTTACGGACAGTAACTTCAGGCATGGGATAATATGGGAGTGTGGTTAGGTGGGTGAAAAAGGGCCGGAGCCCCCATGGAGGAGGCATCCGGCACTTCAAAATCGACAGGGTAAATGAGTGGCGAACGAACAACGAATGAGATTATTTAAACGTGAGACCCCACGGCGTCAACCGAAAGCTTCCTATCTGAATGAACGAGGGTGCAATAGGGCGTTTGGCGGGAACCACCCGCCAAACGCCTGCATTAGCACGAACCAAGGATGTCCGAAAAAACCAACCAACCAAGGAGGGTTACTCAGGACAGATGCAAAATGCGGCCAATCGGAGGGGGCGGAAAAGCGGAGAAATGTGACGATTTCGCCACGCATTCCTCTGTGGGTTTTGGCTTAGGAGGTGACCCAAAACCCGCGGAGTAAAGCGGGGGCCTTAAAGTCGGGGCCGGGCCGGGCGGGTTCGAGGTGGATTGGACGGGGCACGGTATCGGTAATGATTTTTCGTATCCTTCCGGGGGGCAATCGTCGGCAATTGCAGCTGACCAATAGCGTTCCATTTGGGGCAAGCAAGGGAAGTGCGAGTGCGATCAGTCGGCCCAGATCCGCCTCCACTTGAAAGGTTTTCCCCTTGCGATTCCGGGAGAATGTCGGGGGATCCAGCACGATTGCTTCAAAACGACGGCCTTTTCTTGCGAGCCGCGGGAGCCATTCCAAGACGTCACCCGCCAGAAACTCGTGTGCTGTCGGGTCCAGTCTGTTTGAGGTGAAATTCCGCTCCCCCCAAACCAGCGCATGCCGGGAGAGATCAATCGAGACCGTCTCAGCCCCAGCGGCTGCGGCGTGGACGGAGAAGGCGCATGTGTAAGCGAAACAATTCAACAGGGAGCGGGGGCGGCTCGATGCCAATCGCTTGCGATTTTCGCGATGATCGAGAAATAACCCGGTTGAATAGCCGGCTCCCATGTCGCAGAGAAATCGAAGGTCGGCTTCCCGCACTTCAAAAGGAGCCTCTTGTCGTTCGCCGGCGAGGTGGCGAGGCCGGTCGCGTTCGGGGGCTCCGAGCGGTTTGGCGTAAAGGCTGGTCAAGCCGAGGGCGGCTGAGAATTCCACCTCGGGCAGTCGATTTTCAGCCTGGAGCAGGAGGACACTTCCCAAGCGATCAAGACTCCACTGGCCGGAAGTTGCATCATGGACATCCAACAAGCGATAAGCGGTGGTGGATTTTCCAAAAAAGCGTTCCCATTTTTCCGTCGCATGCCGAATGCTCGCGGCAGAGAGGGGCGAATGGTGTGATTGGGAACAGGGGACGGGAGTCCCGGTCATGTCCACTCAATCCCGGGTGCTGCGGCTGTTGGATGCCTCGGTTGTGCGCTTCTTCTGTTTTGCCAGGACAAAAGGGTTGTTATCTCCATAGGAACGCCATGGTCCGGGAGGCACTTCCCGGGCCTCCACAAATTTCCAATCGCAGTAAGCTTTCCCCCCTTTCATTTTGAGGTAGTCCCGCACGGCCGGGGAAATGTCGAGCCCGGCACCCTGGTTGATATTAGGAGAAGGCCGTTCATTGCCGAAGACATATTGCCAATGATCGGTGCGAAAGGGGCCGACATCTTCCCATTGGGCATAGGCCACGCGCGACCCATGGCGGATGGCGATCCAGCGACCTTTGCAAACGGATTTGCCCTGCCGCTCAAAATCCCGACGGAACCAGGGAATCACTCGGGGAGCCTCGGGTTTGGTCTTTCCGCGGGTCACATCGTTGTAAGGCAAGGCGATGTAAAATGGATTTTGGCGGGGGGTGAAGGCGACCGGAATAAAGTTGCGCCGCGTCTTGGGGTCGGGATTGTCATATCCGCCATAGTTGGCGGTCCAATTCACATCCCAGGCGCTTTTGGTATTGGGCACCGGATTATTCTGCGTCGGAAGTTCTCCAACCCAAAAGACCGTGGTCATGATGTTTCGTTTCCACGGATAACGGGAATGAACAGACTCGTTTGAACCGGGAGTCAGCACCTGGGGCCCCATGCGGCGCAAGGCGTTCTCTCGTAGGCGCAATGCATATTCCTGAAAATCTGAATTCCCGGAATAGGGCGACTGCGCTTGCAACGGCCCCAGTGAGGAGCCAAGTACGAGAAGCAGAGAGGCTGGGAGAAGTCGCATCATGAAGACGAACGACAAGATTTGCGAGAAGCCGGGTTGCCGCAAGTTATTTGTGGTGAAAGCGGTCGGGAGGATCGACGGCGGAGTCAAGGGATTCCGGTGCCCGCTCCGTTTTAGCCGCTTGTTGGAGTTCCCAATTCAGGGAAAAGCTGATGAGGGTGCGAATAAGAACCACTCCAAAAAGGATCAGCATTTCTTGAAGCCCGGGGGAGAGGAGCGTTTGAAGAATATCGGCGGCGATCAAGAATTCGAGACCGAGGAGCAAGTAATAGCCGATGGCCCCTCGCAATTTCGCCCTCAGCGGTTGGGCATCGCCCTGACGTCGCCCCTTCCACTCAACGCGGATCCACATGACGAATCCAACCAACACACCGTAAAAAACGACGATAACCCCGATGGCGGAAGCTGTCACAACCGCAAAGTGCAACATCCCCTCCAGCGCACGGGGCAGATCGACGCCGGCTTGAGCGGGTGTCAGCGAGAGATGGGCTGGGTTCAGCATGACGCAGAGGTAATTCGGCGTGAGGGCAAGTGCCAAGCTGCAAACGCCGACCCCGAGGGATCTCGGCGGCAAAATCACGGTTGCAACCCTTCCGCCCCCCCGATAATATCATAGTGAAATCGGGGGTATAGCTCAGTTGGTAGAGCGTCTCGTTCGCAATGAGAAGGCCAGGGGTTCGAATCCCCTTACCTCCAAAATTTTAATCCCCCAGTTTCATAAAACCAGTCGTGCTTGCTTGATCTTTTTGCCCAGAGCTTTGTTCTGGTCGGCAAGGGATAAAGACCCGGATAAAGACCCGAGTGCAGCTTCCGAAATGGCGACGAATTTATCGCGGCGCGGCATCCTGGGGAAAAAACTTCTGCGGTCCAACATGAAAACAGGCTTCCCCAATGCCGCAGGAACGCTAAGGTCTCCGTTGTGAGCACACCCGATTCCCCGACTGTCGGCGACGATTCCGTTGCCGTGATCACCACCAACAAAGGCGTCATGGTTCTTGAGTTTTGGCCCGATGTGGCGCCAGGCACGGTTGAAAATTTTAAAAAACTGGCGAGAGAAGGGTATTACGATGGCACCGCCTTTCACCGCATCGTCAAGGGCTTTATGATTCAGGGGGGCGATCCGCTCACCAAAGATCCGGCCAACGAAGCGCGGTTCGGCACGGGTGATCCCGGTTACAAAATCAAAGCGGAATTCAACGACCGTAAGCATGTGCGCGGGGTGATCTCGATGGCTCGCTCCTCGCAGCCGGACTCGGCGGGGTCGCAATTTTTCATTTGCCTGGATCCCGCCCCTTTTCTGGACCGGCAATATACCGGGTTCGGACAGTTAATCGCAGGGGAAGAGGTGCTGATGGCCATCGGCGAGACTCCGACCACGATGAATCGTGGGGAAAAGAGCAAGCCGACGGAACGCATTGAGGTGCAGTCGGTGAAAATCGTGCCGCGCGATCAAGCCCCGAGCTGAGTGTCCGCAGTCGAAATTCGATCCTGCCACACAAGGGAATCCACCATGGGGAGTCGTCGCCTCGTCCGCCTCGGTCTCGTGCAGCAACGTTGCACTGCCGATCCCGAAGAGAACCTGCAGCACGCCATCCATGGGGTGCGCGAAGCTGCGGGACGTGGGGCGCGCATCATTTGTCTGCAGGAACTGTTTCGCAGCCCGTATTTTTGCCAGATCGAAGATCACCGCTATTTTGCGTTGGCGGAGACGATCCCCGGCCCGAGCACGGCCGCTTTGGGAGCGGTGGCCCGGGAATTGGAAGTGGTGGTGGTGGCCTCGCTTTTTGAGAAGCGAGCTGCGGGACTTTATCATAACACCGCCGCCATCCTCGATGCCGATGGCTCGCTTCTGGGGATCTACCGGAAAATGCATATCCCGGACGATCCGCTTTTTTACGAAAAATTCTACTTTACGCCGGGTGACACCGGGTTCCGAGCCTGGGAAACGCGTTACGCCAAAATCGGCGTCTGCGTTTGCTGGGATCAATGGTATCCGGAAGCCGCCCGGCTCACGGCCCTGCGCGGGGCGGAAATTTTGTTCTACCCAACGGCGATTGGCTGGCATCCTGCGGAGCGGGAGGCTTATGGGGAAAGGCAACATCTTTCTTGGGAAATCATCCAGCGGTCACACGCGATCGCCAATGGCTGTTATGTCGCCGCCCCGAACCGGACCGGGCATGAGGCGCCCGACGGGGGGGAGGGGATCACCTTTTGGGGACAAAGTTTCCTCGCGGATCCCTCGGGACAAATTGTCGAAAAAGCTGCCGCCGATGCCGAGGCGGTGCTGGTCGCCGATGTCGATCTGAACGAGGTAGAATTCCAACGCACGCACTGGCCATTTCTGCGTGATCGCCGGATCGATGCCTATGGCGAGATCACACGACGACTGATCGATTAAGGTGACCATGCAAGGTTCCCCCGCTCAACACGGCTTCCGCATGCCCGCCGAGTGGGAGCCGCACGCAGCCATCTGGATGTCGTGGCCTAAGCCGGACGGTATCAGTTTTCCCGGTCGGTACGAGCAGATCTTGCCGGTGCTCACCCGAATGGTCGCCGAACTGGCCGATTCCGAGCCGGTCCATATTAACATCACTGATCCCGCCGAAGAAGCCGCCGTGCGGAGCCATCTGCGTGGGGTGCCCCATGAACATGTCCGCTTTTTTCATATCCCGACCAACGAACCGTGGTGTCGCGATCACGGCCCGATTTTTCTCACCCGACCCGGTCCCGACCCGCGCCGGGCCATTGTTGATTGGGGTTACAATGCTTGGGGGGGGAAATATCCCCCTTACGATTTGGATGATGTCGTGCCCACGCGGGTCGGTGAAGCCTATGGGATGCCGGTCTTTCAAAACCCGATGGTGCTGGAGGGGGGATCCATTGAGGTCAATGGCGAAGGCCTTCTTCTGACGACCGAATCATGTCTGCTCCACCCCAATCGCAACCCAGAGCTCGACCGTGCGGGGATCGAGGCAAACCTGCGGGAGTATTTGGGCGTTCGGGAAATTTTCTGGCTCGGCGATGGGATCGAAGGGGACGATACCGATGGGCATATCGATGATTTGACCCGGTTCACGGCTCCTCGTCGCGTGGTGACCGTGGTGGAGTCCGACCCGACCGACGTGAATTATGCCCCGCTCCAGGAAAATCTGGCGCGGTTGCGATCATGGCGCACGGCGGACGGGCGGGGCATGGAGGTATTAGAATTGCCCATGCCGCGTCGGATTGAACGGGAAGGCCAGCGGTTGCCCGCCAGTTACGCGAATTTTTTGATCGCAAACCGGGTGGTTCTCCTCCCGGTATTTGGGGACCCGACCGACAGGGAAGCGGCAGCTGTGTTGCGCCATTGTTTCCCGGACCGCCGGATCGCTCCGATTGATTGTCAGGAACTGATCTGGGGTTTGGGAGCCTTTCATTGCCTCACCCAACAAGAGCCCGCTGCGAGTTCGGAGACCGCTGGGAAGAGGGGGGGGTAAGGGGAGCCGTTCGGGGAGGCTCGAAGCCTCTTCGAGATCGATGATCGTGCGAAAGGGTTGCTTTCTGAGCGGGCAATGGGGTGAACCGTTCCAATCGGCTTGCGCTTGGGAACGAACCGCGATTGGTTGTTCCTCCCATGGATCCCTTACTCGAATTACTTCGAAAAGATGCCCAAACGCCTCGCGCTGACCTCGCCCGTCTGCTCGGGACCACCGAGGCCGATGTGGCCGCCCGCATTGCCGCTGCCGAGGGGGGCGGGGAAATCCTGGGATACCAAGCCATCCTCGACCCCGAGAAGACGGGGAACGGCGATGTCACCGCCGTGATCGAAGTGAAAATCAGTCCGGAACGGGACGGCGGCTTCGACAAATTAGCCCGACGCATCGCTCGATTTGAGGAAGTTGAAAGCTGCTTTCTGATGAGCGGCGGCTACGATCTGCTCGTGGTCGTCACCGGTCGCGACCTGCGGGGGGTGGCCAGCTTTGTGGCTGAACGACTCAGCACCATGGAAGGGGTGCTCTCGACTGCCACTCATTTCCGACTCAAATGTTATAAGCAAAACGGGGCGCTTCTCACCCAGGAGAGTGAACCGGAACGCCTAGCCGTCACCCCCTGACCCCGTTCGTCATGGAATCGACTCCCTCTCTCCCGCACAAAATCGCCCGGCACGTCCGTGACCTGCCCCGCTCCGGTATCCGAGACTTTTTTGAAATCGTCCAATCGATGCACGATGTAATTTCCCTCGGGATTGGGGAGCCGGATTTTGTTACCCCCTGGCATATCCGGGAAGCCGCCATCTACTCGCTCGAACGCGGCCAGACCGGGTATACCTCGAATCTCGGGTTGCCCCGCTTGCGCGGCGTGATCAGTCGCTATGTGGAAGGCCGCTTTGGCATCAGTTACCAGCCGGAACGAGAAGTGATTGTGACCGTTGGCGTTTCCGAAGCCATTGATCTGGCCATCCGCGCTCTTATCAATCCGGGTGACGAAGTGCTTTATCACGAGCCCTGTTACGTCTCGTATTCCCCGACTATTCTCTTGGCGCATGGCGTTCCCGTGCCCGTTGAGACTCGGGCGGAGGATGCTTTTGCGCTCGACCCCGATGCGTTGGCGGCTCGGATCACCCCCCGGTCGCGCGTGCTCCTTTTAAATTTTCCGACCAACCCCACGGGCGGCACCTTGGACCGGGTACGATTGGAGAAAATCGCGCAAATTTGTGTGGCGCACGATCTCCTTGTGATCACCGATGAAATCTACAGTGAACTTGTTTACGACGACGCCCACCACGTGAGCATTGCCGCTCTTCCAGGCATGCGGGAGCGAACGATTTTTCTCCACGGAGTTTCCAAGGCGTTTGCCATGACTGGTTGGCGGATCGGATTCGGTTGCGGCCCCCATGAATTGATCGAGGCGATGATGAAAATCCATCAATATTCCATGCTCTGCGCCTCTATCATGAGCCAGGAAGCTGCCTGCGAGGCGTTGCAATATGGCGAGTCATCCATGGAAGCCATGCGTCGGGAATATGGGCTTCGCCGAAATTATATGGTCGCCGCTCTCAATGAAATGGGGCTCGACACGCTGCTTCCTCGAGGAGCGTTTTACGCTTTTCCCTCGATTCGAAGCAGCGGTCTTGAGAGCAAAGCTTTTGCCCTCGGCCTGTTGCATGAGGAAAATGTTGCTGCCGTCCCTGGATCAGCCTTTGGGAGGGCCGGCGAAGGATTCCTGCGGTGCAGCTACGCCACCGCCCTGCCGAAAATCAAACTTGCCATGGAAAAGATGGCGCGATTCGTCGAGCGCACCCGCGCTCGCTCACTGGCAGAGACCCGGTGACTCCTTATGACGACATAAAACCCGTTGTATTTGCTTCAGTTCGATCCACCGAACCTTGTTGTTTCGGCGGTGTCGGATCGCACTGGCCACTCTCCCGCTTGAACAACAAAGTCCCGCGGGAAAAGATTAGGCAAACACGACGGGGCTTAGGAACCAGGGGGATCAAACATAAGGATAAACTTCGGCGCAACTTTTTCTCTTCCCCGACGTTTCATTAGAAACGAGATGCGGAACCACGACCATCCCAACGACCATCCCAACGACCATCACGGTGCCCATCTTGATAAGGTCAGTAAAGAGGACTTCCTCGCGGAATCCGATGACACCGTCTGGTCGCTTTTGGGCGAGGGGCGCCAACCGAAGATTGACCCCCGGTTTACCGGGCAGATGCGTCAAATCATCGCAGCCGAGCCGCCGCCGCGCAGCGGTTGGCGGATGATTCTCGGATGGTTCGGTCCCGTTCGGATCGGAGCGGTGGCGACCCTTGCGCTTCTCCTCGGCTGGCTCACGCTCCAACCGCTCGGCCCCCGGCCGAATTCAGATCTCGCCCCCGCTGTTCTAGTTGAAGAATCTGTCCTCCCTCGCCCGGCGGTTATCGATCCCGCCACGGATGAAGCGACCCTGCTAGTCGCGCTCCTTCCCGCGCTCTTTGAGTGGGAGGAAGAGAGCGAATGGGTAGGAGCTCTCGATACCCTCTAACGAGAAACCGGACACCTGCCGACCGACGCCCCTAAGGTTTGACCAGCTCGACCCGAGGAAATCTCGGCAGCCAATAGGGGAGTACCATTCGGGCATGAATTATGGAATTTCACCTGGTGTTCTGTCAGGCGGACTTCCGGAGGACCGACCGGGATTGAATAGAAGAAGTCGGCCCTGGACGATGATCTGTTGCAAGAACGGAATCGGTCCCTTCCAGCAAGGCGGCTCGTAAGATTTGAGCGGGATGCAGCGCTTTGCGTCCGGTGCCATCATGAATTTGATGACGACAGCTCGTGCCTGCAGCGGCGATCACGATGTCTGCTGTCGCTTTTCGGATCGTGGGGAAGAGAACCAGTTCGCCCACTTGCATCGAGAGCGGGTAATGTTCCGCTTCGTATCCAAATGAACCGGCCATGCCGCAGCAGCCCGATGGGATGAGTTCGACTCGGTAGCCTGATGGCAATTCAAGTGCCCGAACAGCCGGGGTAAGTGATGAAAGCGCTTTCTGATGGCAATGCCCATGTAACTTGATGGTGCGCACTTCCCCTTTGAATGACGCGGGGGTGATCCGACCGGCATCGATTTCCCGTGCCATAAATTCCTCGAAGAGCAAGGTGTGAGGGGCGAGTGCCCGGGCCTTTTTCTGTAGGCGCCCCCGGAGCAGATCGGGGTATTCATCCCGGAAACCGAGGAGGGCAGAAGGTTCGAGCCCCACGAGGGGGGACTCGGCCGAAACGAGATCAGCGAGGAAATCGACGTTCCGTCTGGCAAACCCCCGGGCTTTGCGCAGCAGCCCTTTGGACAGGGCTGCCCGCCCGCTTTCTGTGTGAAGCGGGATGCGGACCTCGTAACCAAGGCCTTCTAACAACTCCACCGCTGCGATCCCAACCGGGACATCATGGAAATTCGTGAATTCGTCGCAGAACAAATAGACCCGACCGTTCGGGGTTGGGGTGACTCCGGGCGGGCGGTTTCTAAACCAGCGCTCCAAGGTGGTTGGGTGCAGGAGAGGAATGGTCCGCTCGGGATGAAAGCCGACCGCCCGATTGGCCATGCGTCGCAGCGTCGGGCTGCTGTAAATGGCGTTCCACAGCCAGGGCGCTTGCGAGGCCAGGCGACTGGCGGCTCCGAATTCGGCAATCAGACGTGAGCGAATGGGGACCCCGTGAATATCCTGATATTGCTGGAGAAATTCAGCCTTCATTTTGCCGATGTCGACATTTGAGGGACACTCGCTTTTGCACCCTTTGCAAGAGAGACAGAGATCCATCACTTCCTTCACCGCTTCACTCGCGAATGGCCGCTGCGGATCGGGCGGATGGGTGAGCATCTGCCGCAGCATGTTCGCTCGGGCGCGAGTGGTCTCCTTCTCGTTTCGTGTCACCATGTAACTCGGGCACATGGTGCCCCCCATCAGATGGGACTTCCGGCAGTCCCCCGAACCATTACATTTCTCCGCTGCGCGGGTGATGCCCCGCACCTGGGAAAAGTCGAAGACGGTTTCGTATTCCATCGTCGGGGTGTCGGGGCCATGTCGGAGCTGGGTATCCATCGGCGGGGTGTCGATGATTTTGCCCGGATTGAAAATTCCGCGGGGATCAAAGGCCTGTTTCATCCGGCGCATCATGCCGTAACAGGCTTCCCCTACCATCAAAGGGATAAATTCCCCTCGGAGCCGTCCGTCGCCATGTTCGCCGCTCAGGGAACCCCGATACTTTTTGACCAACGCCACGATGTCAGTCGCAATGGCGCGGAACATTTTTAAGCCTTCGGGTGACTTGAGGTTGAACATCGGGCGGGTGTGCAATTCCCCCGAACCGGCGTGGGCATAATAGACGCAATCGACTCCATATTTCTCCCGCATGATCCCGTCAAACTCCGCGATGTATGCCGGTAAATCGCGGACATCGACGGCGGTGTCCTCGACGATTTCGCGGGGTTTCGCATCGCCCGGCACATTCGAGAGCGATCCCTGGCCGGCCCGGCGCAGTTCCCAGACCCGGCTGCCATCTGCCCCCCACAGGACCGGATAGGCGTATCCCAAGCCGACCGCGCGATACCGTTGTTCCAGCGCCCGAAACACCTCCTCCGCCTCTTCCTGAGTGGCCCGTTTGATTTCCACCACGAGAATCGCCCCCGGATCGCCCTCCAGAAAGAACCGGTTCTTAGCCTGTTCAATGTTCCTCGCCGTGCAAGCTAGAATATGGCGATCGATCAGCTCGACAGCGCTCG